>DHLV01000114.1:3137-4673 GCA_002405445.1 Flammeovirgaceae bacterium UBA4659
ATGAGGTTGGTGGCGGCATTGGAGAGAAAAGTTAAAAACTTGTTGCCGATGGAGTGCCAAAAAAACAAAATGCGATGAGCCGAGCCACCCATGAAGCGCGAGCCGTACACAACATCGGCCTTATTTTCAAGCATCGGCTTTAATAATTTATTGTAGTCTTCTGGGTCATACTCTAAATCGGCATCCTGAACAATGACAAAATCACCCGTAGCCGTTTTTAAACCGCGCGCCAGTGAGAACCCCTTACCCTTGTTTTTTTCGTTGCGAAGATACCGAATCATCAATTCCTTATTTGCGTGCTGAAACTGCTGAACGGCTCCAGGCGTATCATCCTGCGAACAATCATCCACCACCACTACTTCTTTTTTCAAGTTGTGAATTAAATCGACCGATTTTATCTTGGTAAGGATTAGGTGAATGGTTTTTGCTTCGTTGAAAGCCGGAATAACGATAGAAAGCGTCAAAATTCATTTTTTTCAAACTAAAGAAAATTTTGGCAATCGATGATGAATCGAATGTGATGAAAATATTAAGCCAAAGTCATAAAACAACTTGTTGTAAGTAGCTTCTTAATGATTCGATGATTTTTCGTTTACTCCCTGTTGATGACTAGATAACGTTGCTTGCGTAGCATTGCAGCAATGAAGTCATGTTCTAAATTTGCCTGTAGCGTTTTTGCAACTGTTGCTCTTTTGTTGATTGTCATTTCATTTGTTGTTGCAAAAGGTGACGATGTATTCTGGATCAACAGCCGGAATACTCCTTTCCTTGATGGCGCAATGGTTTTGATTACAGACCTTGGTGCAGGATGGCTATTTTTGTTTTTACTCTTGACTACACTTTTTATCAAATTTCGATATGCGGTTTTAGTTGCTTCTGTCTGGGCGGGTCATGGTATTGTTTGTGCTATTTTGAAGAGAGGCGTTTTTGGTCCCGTCAAACGACCAGTAGCCGTACTTGATAATACTCTCCTGCACTTTGTTCCAGATGTGAATGTTCATAGTTTTTTCTCTTTCCCTTCCGGCCACACGGCAACGATTTTTTGTTTCGCAATGGTGAGTGCCCTGCTGATAAGAAAGAGATGGGCGACCTTAGTTTTATGTTTGTTGGCGCTTTTGGTAGGTTATTCCCGTATTTATCTCTTACAGCATTTTTTGGTTGACGTAGCGTGGGGTGCAATGATTGGTGTAGTTTGTACCGCAGTTTTTTGGTTCTATTTCGAGACGGGCAAACTTCCCGCTTGGATGAACGGCTACCTGAAGTTCAATCGCGACTTTTCCTTAAAGCTCACCAACTAGCTTTCACGCGCCTAACTTATTGATCTTTTCATAACGCGCGCTTCACGTTCAAGTAATAGCAGAGTGGCATTTTTGGGATGCAAAATGAAAACTCGGCTGATTGTCCTGATCAGTATTTTCTCACTCACATTCGGTTTCGCACAGCCGAGCTTGCCACCGCCACCTCCGGAAAAAATAAAAATTCTATCTTGGAATATCTACATGCTGCCAAGCGTCATCAAGGCAACGGGTAAGGCGC
>DHLV01000203.1:0-345 GCA_002405445.1 Flammeovirgaceae bacterium UBA4659
CAGTCTACGTTTGCCCCTGCCGAAAACTTCATGGAGTTATTGTTGATGATCGATGCGGTGACGCGGGCGAGTTCGTCTACCGTCAATGTCATCGTCCCCTATTTTGGTTATGCACGCCAAGATCGGAAAGATAAACCACGCGTGGCGATTGCCGCCAAACTGATCGCCAACCTGCTCTCCGCAGCGGGGGCAACCCGTGTGATGACTTGTGACTTACACGCTGATCAAATCCAGGGGTTCTTTGACATACCGGTCGATCATCTGGATGGCAATTACATCTTTGTGCCCTATCTCAAGTCATTGAACTTGAGCAACATTATGTTTGCCTCCCCCGATGTGGGCGGC
>DHLV01000203.1:584-9400 GCA_002405445.1 Flammeovirgaceae bacterium UBA4659
TGGCGAAGTAGAGGGCAAAGACGTGATACTAGTGGATGACTTGGTAGACACAGGAGGCACCCTGTGCAAGGCTGCCTCATTATTGAAGGAAAAAGGCGCCTCATCTGTGCGTGCCATTTGCACCCACCCGGTATTGTCGGGTAAAGCATACGAAAACATACAAGGTTCTGACCTGGTGGAGTTGGTGGTGAGCGATACCATACCATTGAAGCAACACATTGCAAAAATAAAAGTGCTCACCGTATCGGATTTATTCGCAAAGGCTATTCGAAAAATCCATGATCATGAATCGATCAGTTCACTATTTATCCGCTTGTAATTAATTTTAATTTTTAACCATAAACAAACAAACCATTATGAAAACCATCGAGATTATAGGGTATCGAAGAGCAAATCTCGGCAAGACAGACTCTGCCAAAATTCGCCAAGAGGGCAACGTGCCCTGTGTATTATATGGAGGCGGTGGCCAGGTGCATTTCTATGCCCCCGTGATCCTTTTCCGCGACTTGGTGTACACCAACGAAGCGCACTTTGTGCATTTGAACATTGAAGGCGAAGAGTGCCAGGCGATTATGCAGGAAGTACAGTTTCACCCCGTGAGTGAAATCATTTTACACGTTGATTTCTTACGGATCAGTGCAGATCGTAAAATTAAAATGGATATCCCCGTGCGTCTGGTTGGACAGGCCAAGGGTGTGGAAAAAGGCGGGTTGCTGGTGCGCAAGCGCGCTGCTTTGAAAGTGGCAGCGTTCCCTAAAGACATGCCCGATCACATTGACATCGACTGTACGGAACTGGACTTTCACCACGCCATCAAGGTGGGTGATATGAAAATGGCCAACCTCGATTTCCTTGATCCAAAAGCTGCCGCCATTGCTTCGGTGGAAGTGCCGCGCGCGGCCAAGGTGAGCGAAGAAGCCGCTGCCGCTGCTCCTGCTGAAGGTGCTGCCGCACCCGCTGCCGGTGCCGCTGCTGCCGCGCCCGCTGCCGGTGATGCCAAAAAAGCCGAGGCTCCGAAAAAAGACGAGAAGAAGAAGTAATCATTCTCGATCACATCAACAATCCCGCTTCACTCGCTGTGTGGCGGGATTTTTTTTGCCGTACTCCGGTTGGCGATAAAACACATGATAACACAGCAATACCAAACCAAGAGATTGCCAAACCGGAAGGCCGCACGCACGATACAGGAAAAAAATAGAAAATAACCGATGCCGTTTATGTCTTGTGCTTAGCACTGATTTTCACACATCTGCACAGCAATAACTGTTTCAATTGCATAAATTGGGGGCAATAAACGCATCCTGCCAAACCAAACAACCATTCCGCCATTACCATGCGACCATGTCAAAAACGCACCAGCCCATGAAGTATCTCATCGCTGGCCTCGGCAACATAGGCCCCGAGTACGAACTCACCCGCCACAACATTGGGTTTTTGGTGCTGGACCGCCTTGCCGACAATTACCGCATCGATTTCGGCACCGAGCGGCTGGCGGAAAAGGCCGAACTTCAACACAAAGGCAAGCAGATTCATTTGATCAAACCCAACACATACATGAACCTGAGCGGTAAAGCGGTAGCCTACTGGTTGCAGTATTTGAAAATACCGAAAGAAAACATGCTGGTGGTTGTAGATGAAATTGCCTTGCCCTTTGGCAGCTTGCGCATGCGCACCAAGGGAAGCGCAGCAGGGCACAATGGTCTAAAGAATATCGAGCAAACCCTGGGCAGCCAGGAATACGCCCGCCTGCGTTTTGGCATTGGAAGTGAATTTGCAAAAGGGCAACAAGTAGAACATGTTTTAGGTAACTTTACCGCGCAAGAGTTTCAACAGCTTCCCCTGCACATGGATAAAGCGATTGAGATGATTGTATCATTTTGCACGATCGGTGCAGAGCGGACGATGAACTTTTTTAACAACAAACAATGAACTGGACAGAAGCAGTAGGGCATTTTGGAGCGTTTCTTACAAGCGTTACCTTCATTCCACAGGTGTACAAGGTATGGAAGACAAAAAGCGCTGGCGACCTGAGTCTGACCATGATGTTGATCGTAGTGTTGAGTACGGTTGTCTGGCTTACGTATGCATTCGCCTTGATGCTGTGGCCCGTGATCATTGCCAACAGTATCGTATGCATCTTGAGCCTCTTGCTCATCTACTTCAAACTTACCTTTGTAAAAAAATGAAAAATACCTGTATCGCATTATGCGTGGCACTTTTTCTGGGCTGTGAAAAAAAGCCACAACTCGTGTGGTCAGACGAATTTGATATAGAAGGGTTGCCCGACAGCACCAAGTGGAACTATGACCTCGGTGACGGCTGCCCCACCCTTTGTGGCTGGGGCAATAACGAAGCACAATACTACACCAATCTGGCCAACAACATTCACATTGAAAACGGTTCATTAATAATTGAAGCTCAGCACGATTCAGTCGGTGGGAAGGCGTACACCTCTGCCCGCATTCTTTCAAAACACAAGGGTGATTGGCTTTACGGACGCATCGAAGTGAGGGCAAAATTACCAAAAGGAAAGGGTACCTGGCCGGCCATTTGGATGCTGCCCACAGAGTGGAAGTATGGTGGCTGGCCCGAGAGCGGTGAAATTGACATCATGGAGCACGTAGGGTACGACCAAGGCGTGATACACGGCACACTGCACAGCAAAAAGTATAACCACATGCAGCAGACACAACAAGAGGGGAAGATTGCCATCGCAGACTGTTCAGATAGCTTTCACGTGTACGCGGTAAATTGGCAAACCGATCAGATTGATTTTTTTGTAGACAACAAGTTATATCACTCAGTAAAACGAAACCCGAACGATAACTTTGAAGGCTGGCCTTTTGATCAGAAATTTCATCTCATCATGAACATTGCCGTGGGCGGCAACTGGGGTGGCACAGAAGGTATCGATGATGCTATCTGGCCACAGCACATGGAAGTGGACTACGTTCGGGTCTATCAGTAACAATACCTGAGGGAACACGCGGAATTTTGAATCAATTTTGTGCCGTTCATCGGGAGGCAGTAATAGTTTTCCCGATGTGATGCTACTTCCATCCACCACCTAGCGCTTTATAAACGTTTACTCTGCAAGTCAATTGCCTCCTTTTTACCTCGATTGAAGCAATTCGCGCCTCTAAGGCATTTCGCTGTGCTAGTAACACTTCAAGGTACGTAGCTCGACCCGTACGATAAAGCTCATTTGCATTATCAACTGCTGTTTGCAAAAATCGAACTTCGTCTTGGTTGTACTCCGTGATCTTTATCAGCCTTTCATAGTTAGCCAACTGATTGACTAACTCTGTATACCCTGTAATTACTGTTTTACGGTATTGATACACGGCCTCTATTTGTGCAGCGATGGCTGCCTGATATTCTGCTTTGATTTGGCTTCTATTCAGTATTGGTGAAAAAAAATTACCGGTAAGCAAAAATGCCAATGACTGCGGATTTTTCAATAACAGGTCTGTTTGAAAGGCTTGAAAACCCAAACCTCCATTGACCAACAACGAAGGGTAAAACATGGCCCTCACTGATTTAACCTCAAGTCCGTTCGCCAACAATTCAAGCTCTGCCTGTTTCACATCAGGTCGATTTTCAAGCCAAGCTGGAATGTTACCAATCGATAACTGCAAAGGGAACGCTCCTAAAAAATCTTGCCTGTTGCGTGCCACGGGCTGGGGAGGTCTGCCAAGTAAAATATTGATTGTATTTTCTGTCTCAGTAATTCGTTGCCTGATTTCTAACTCTAGTGCTTTTGTATTGAGCAACTGCGCTCGAAATTGATTCACCGCCAACTCGTTTGATGCTCCGGTTTCTTTTTGCACCATCACGATTTCCAACGCATTTTTTTGAATTTCCGCATTCTCAATAACAATATCCAGCTCAAAGTCGAGGGCCAATAATTGATAGTATTGGTTGGCCACCTCTGCAACTAAGTTAGTAACTAACCAGTTTTTTGCTTCTTGTGTAGCCAGTAGTCTAAGGTAGGCTCCCCTTTTTCGATTTCGCAACTTGCCCCAGATATCTGCCTCCCAGCTTGCCTGAAAGCCAACAAAGTAGTCGGGCAAATTCGTGGGCACAGTTTGCCCCGGTAAAATATCAGTGGTAGCATTGCCGGCACCATCCATTGTATAGAGGCCAAACCTACGCACACCTGTAGCCGTGCCACCTGCAACTGTTGGTATCAAAGTCCCTTTAGCAAAGCGTAACCCGGCCTTGGCTCTTTCTATGCGTTGCAGCGCAATTTTGGCGTCAAGGTTTCCAACTAGCAAACTGTCGATTAATGTGGTGAGCATGACGTCACCATAAAATACTTTCCAAGGAATTTGGCCGACCGCAATTGAATCTCCACTGCTCGGTAAGGAAGTCAAATTAACGTGGTGTGATGGTGTTGTTACTTTATTTGGAATGCAGCTAACGAAACAAACGATGCCACATGCAAACACCACTGCCCACGAACCATTTTTGATAAGAAAAAAACGCTGCATATACCTTACTTCTTTTTTGGTTTTGCAATGAGTACAAATAAGCCAGGCACCAGGATCACACCCAGTACAGTGCCTAACAACATACCGCCTGCACCAGCAGAGCCAATGGTGCGGTTGCCCACGGCACCAGCGCCAGAAGCGAACATTAACGGGATCAAGCCCACAACAAACGCAAACGAAGTCATCAAGATCGGACGCAACCTTTCAGTGGCTGCCAGCACCACAGCTTCTGCCAGCGACTTGCCATCGTTTATTTTTGCCATGGCGAATTCAACGATCAGGATCGCGTTTTTTCCAAGTAGTCCGATCAACATAATCATGGCGATTTGGGCATAGATATTATTTTCTAAACCCATCAGATAGAGCGACAAGAATGCCCCCAGCACACCGGCAGGCAACGACAGGATCACTGGTAACGGAAGTAAAAAACTTTCATACTGACCAGCCAAGATAAGGTACACAAACACCAAGCAAATAATGAAGATAACAAGTGACTGATTACCGCTGGCGATCTCATCGCGGCTGATGCCCGCCCAATCAATGTCATAGCCGGACGGAAGTTTCTTATTTGCCACTTCTTGAATGGTCTTCAACACAGTGCCGCTGCTGAATCCTTCGGCCGGCTCGCCATTCAATTCGGCCGAAGGGTACAGGTTGTAACGGGTGATTTGTTCGAGGCCGTAGGTTTTCTCGAGCGATACAAAAGCTGAAATAGGAACCAGCTCCCCCGCGGTATTCTTCACCGACAATTTTAAGACATCATCTGGCAGCGCTCTGTATTCAGGCAGTGCCTGCACCATCACTTTGTACATTTGCCCAAACCGAATAAAGTTACTGGCATATTGACTTCCTATGTAAGTTTTCAACGTTTCCATGGCTTGCGCCACTGTTACGCCCTTTTGTGCTGCTTTGTCTAGGTCAAAATTGAGCGTGTACTGTGGGAAACTCGCATCATAAATCGTAAACGCACTTTTTATTTCTAGTCGTGACTTAAGATCGCTGATGAATTGATGTGTAACCCGCTCGAGTTGTTTGTAATTGCCTGTACCTGTTTTATCCAACAGACGCAATTCAAATCCACTCGCATTTCCATAACCCGGCACCGCTGGCGGTGGAAACAACTCAATGCGCGCATCTTTGATTGTTGATACTCTTTTCTGCAAATCGTCAATCACTTCCTGCACCGATACCGTGCGATCAGACCAATTTTTAAGGTTGACCAAGCAGGTACCAAAGGTAGCACCGGTGCCGTCAGATAACACGTTGGTGCCCGCAAGCGTAGAAACTGATTGTACCGCAGCGGTGGAAAGTGTCAATTTGCCGATGGCATCTACCGCCACTTTGGTACGCTCAAGTGTTGAACCGGAAGGTGTAGTTACGCTAATGTAAAACGTACCTTGATCTTCATTGGGAATAAATCCTAACGGCAACACACGCGCAAACAAACCGGAAAAGATGAGTACCCCAGATAGTATTGCGTACGTTATCAACTTGCGACTAAGTACCAATCTAAGTAGATGCTGGTATTGCGTTTCGCGCTTGGCATACCACGCATTGAATGCATCAAAAAATCGGGTGGTCAAATTTTTATGGTGATTGTGAATATTCGGCCTGAGCAACAGCACGCAAAGCGCTGGCGTTAGCGTAAGGGCAACTACACCCGACAAAACAATGGACACAGCCATTGTAAGTGAGAATTGCTTGAAGAAAATTCCTGAAGGCCCTTTCATGAAGGCAACTGGCAAAAACACGGCTGACATCACCAACGTAATTGATACAATTGCCGTTGATATCTCCTTCATCGATGCCTCTGTGGCGTGATACGGCAACATGCCTTTCTCAATTTTTGCATATACCGCCTCCACAACAACAATCGCGTTGTCCACCACAATACCAATAGAAAGAACCAAAGCAAATAGTGTGATGAGGTTAAGAGAAAAACCAAACCATTGCATAAACAAAAATGTACCGATCAGCGACACAGGTACGGCAATGATTGGAATGAGTGTAACCCGCCAATTCTGCAAAAAGATGAAAACCACCAAACTAACCAACAGAAACGCTTCAACCAGCGTCTTCACCACTTCGCTAATGGCTGCATCTAAAAACCTGGAAACGTCATAGCTGATCTCAAAATCCATACCCTTCAAAAACACTTTGCCTTTGATCTGTTGTATCCGCTCTTTGATCTGTGAAATCACTTCACGCGCATTGGAGCCCGGCAGCTGTTTGATCATCAAAGCGGCAGAAGGCTTGCCGTTGAGCTTGGACTCCACATCGAAATAAGTGGTACCAAATTCCACCCTGCCTACATCTCGAATGCGCAGAATCTTGCCGTCTTCAGTTGCTTTGATTGGAATGTTCTCGTATTGTACTTCACTTGTAAATTTACCTGCATAGCGCAGCACGTATTGCAAAGGTTGCGCACGGAGGTCTGAGTTCTCTCCAATTTTACCAGGTGCGGCTTCTACATTGTTATTCTCCAATGCCTGCGCGACATCTTCGGTTGAAACACCAAATGCCAACATTTTGTCTGGCTGTAACCAAATCCGCATCGCATATCGTTTGGCACCGAGTAACTCGGCATAACCAACGCCATTGATGCGTTTGATTTCCGGTAGCAGGTTTATGTCTGCGAAGTTGTAAAGAAACTTTTCGGTTAGCGTAGTATCGCTGCTGTACAAATTGATGTACATCAGCATGGCATTTTCTTCCTTGGCAATCTTTACCCCATTACGTGTCACCTCGGGGGGCAGTTCGCCCATCACCGTACCCACACGGTTTTGCACGTTAACGGCTGCTACATCGGGATTGGTGCCCACCTCAAAAATGATTTGCACCACCCCTACCCCATCGTTCCCTGCATCAGACGACATGTATTTCATTGCTGGCACACCGTTGATGGCACGCTCTAATTGTACCAACGCAGACTTTACCACTGTTTCTGCATTCGCACCGGTGTACTCAATAGTCACGTTTACTTCTGGTGGTGCGATATTAGGGAACTGCGCCATCGGTAACTGCATCAAAGACAAAACACCTATGAATACAATCAACAAAGAAATGACAATAGCCAGTATTGGACGATCAATAAATCGGATCATGGCTATCGGGTAATTTGGTAGGGTGTAAATGCTACCGGAGATGGTGTAATCACATCACCGCTCTTCAACTGCTGGATCCCCTCCAGTACTAGGCGGTCGCCCTCCCTCACACCGGCCTTTACGATGTAGTATTCAGGTATTCGCACAGCCACTTCAATATTACGCATTTCAACTTTGTTAGCTGCGTCCACTGCCATTACAAATACTTTGTCTTGCAATTCAAAGGTGGCTTTTTGGGGCACCAGCAACGCGCGCTGCACGTTGGCAATAAGGCGAACTTTACCCGTGGAGCCGTGTTTAAGCAATCCGTTAGGATTCGGAAAGCGCGCTCGAAAGGCAATGCGCCCCGTTGAACGGTCGATTTCACCTTCAATTGCCTCAATTTTACCCAAGTACGGATGTATAGTGCCGTTAATCAGCTCCAACTGGACTTCATTCTTATGAATGTCAGCACGGGCTTGAAATTCCATCCACTCTTTTTCAGATACCGGAAAGTAGGCAAATACCTCCCGGGAGTCAGTAAGTGTAGTAAGTAAAGTGCCTTCATCAATCAATGAGCCCACCTTGTTTGGTATGCGATTGATTTGACCGGAGAATGGTGCACGTACTTTTGTGAACGAAAGCTGTAGCTCAGCACCAGAAATGCGCGCTTTGGCTTCTTCAACATCGGCTACCAATGCCTCCAGCTCAGCTTGAGCCACATCTTGCTCGGTTTTTGAAATCACATTCTTAGCCACCAACTTCTTCACGTTTTCAAGCTTCACCTCGGCTGCCCGGACATCTGCCTGCGCGTTGTTTTTGACAGCTATTGCTTTATTGAGCTCTTGTTGGTACTCTTGGCTAGACAACGTGAACAACAGTTGCCCTTTATTCACCTGTTGTCCTTCATCTACTAAGATCGATTCCATAAAACTGCTGACACGCGCGCGTACTTCTATTTTTTGCACAGCTTGGATATCAGCCACGTAGTCTTGAAAATAACTTGTATCGCGGGCTACAATTTTAATAACAGGGTAAGCATCAATCATTTCGCTTTCGGCTTTATTACCGCAACCAAAAAGTGCCAACGCCAACAGCACCAGCAACATGCTGACAATATTTTTCATGTGTATAATTTTAAGTTCTCAAGTTTGTTTTGAGTTCGGTAAAACAGGTTAAGAGAGTAAATTTTCATGTTCGTACTTTGCATCGGTGATTGCTCACCGAGCTTGTGACATCG
>DHLV01000203.1:9497-9857 GCA_002405445.1 Flammeovirgaceae bacterium UBA4659
CGGGGGCGCGAGATCACGCGAAAAAATACGCTTCAAAAGGAAGTTCGATGTATCTACCTGTTCGGTATTGAGTTCCACATAGTTGCGTAACTGCAAAACACAAGGGCTACTGGCCGTGCACAAATACTTTGCGTATGAAAACGAACCACCTTCCGCCATGTCGCGCTCCTCGTGTTCCTCCACTGCGTCTTCAATACCCATCAACGCTTCTGTAAAAAACTCATAAAAGCTTTCGATATCATTGAAAGCCAAGTTCTCAGCCACATCATCAGGATAAGGATCTTGGCTGTCAATGCTGAAATTCAACAGATACACTGCAAACGCGACCAAAAAAAAGCGCGAAACACCTAAACTTAAGAT
>DHLV01000203.1:10003-10291 GCA_002405445.1 Flammeovirgaceae bacterium UBA4659
GAACGCAAATGCCCCATAATTTTCTAAGGCAAATATAACACCGCGAGTAGATTTATGTTTACTTTGATCTATGAAGATTGTTATTGCACCCAATGCCCCTAAGGCCATCGGCCCTTATTCCCATGCTTTCATTTCGGGGAAATTGATTTTTTGCTCGGGACAAACACCATTAAACCCAAGCACCATGCTAATTGTAGGCGCTACCGTAACTGAACAGACTACCTTGTTTCTTCAAAACTTAGAAACAGTGCTAAAGGCCGCTGGGGCAAACCGAAACCACGTGCTAAA
>DHLV01000110.1:0-1819 GCA_002405445.1 Flammeovirgaceae bacterium UBA4659
AGTTGGGAACTGGCAAGTCCTGATTTAACGCGCAACGATCCCACTAAACTGGGTCCTTCGGGCGGCCCGATTACCAAAGACAACACAGCCGTGGAATACTATTGCACCATTTTCGCAGTGGCTGAATCTCCTTATGAAAAAGATCTAATTCTTGCTGGCTCCGATGACGGCCTACTGCATATTACGCGCGATGGTGGAAAAAATTGGAGCAAGTTGTCTGTTACCGGATTGCCTGAGTGGACGATGATCAACAGTGTGGATTTCTCACCATTCGAAAAAGGCGCAGCATACGTGGCAGCCACTAGTTACAAATCAGGTGATTACAAACCGTATTTGTTCAAAACAAAAGACTACGGAAAAACTTGGACTAAAATTACAGATGGAATTGATGCCTCTCACTTTACACGAGTAGTTCGTACCGATTTAAAGCGACAAGGTTTGCTGTATGCCGGAACTGAATTTGGCATGTACATTTCATTTGATGACGGCACAAGTTGGAAACCCTTTCAGTTGAATTTGCCAATCGTACCGATCACGGACTTAACAATTAAGAATGACAACTTGATCGCAGCCACGCAAGGCAGAAGCTTTTGGTTAATCGATGACCTAACGCCACTACATCAACTCAACAGCACCATTGCTTCCAGCGATTTTCATCTGTTCAAACCGATGCCTAGCTACCGTATGAACGGTGGGCAAGGCGGTTTCCGTGGCGCTTCGAAAACCGAAGGCAAAAATCACCCCGGTGGAGTAATGATTCACTACTACTTGAAAGACACAACTAAAACAGTAGCCTCATTGGAGATTATGGAGATGAATGGAAAACTGATCAAAAAATTTGTAACGAAGCCCGACAAAAAATTAAAAGAAGAACAACTAAAAATCAAGTTGGGCATGAATCGCCACGTGTGGAACATGCGCTATGCCGATGCCGAAGGGTTCGATGGCTTGATTATGTGGGCGGCTTCACTTACAGGTCCAAAAGCAGTACCCGGTACCTACAAAGCGAAGCTTACTGTCAACGGAAAATCAATGGAGACCGAGTTTGAAATTTTAAAAGATCCGCGCACCAGCGGCACCATATCCGATATCAAATCACAATTCGATTTTTCAATTGCGGTGAGAGACAAACTGAGCGATACCCACAAAGCCATAAAAAAGATACGCACGGCACGCGAGCAAATCAACCGCGTAACAGAACCCATGAAAGGAAAGGACGACATGAAAGAGGTGACAGACATGGCTAAATCTATTTTGGACGACATGAAGAAAATTGAAGAAGCACTCTACCAAACCAAGAACCGTAGTGGGCAAGACCCATTAAACTTCCCGGTTCGATTGAATAACAAATTAGCGGCTTTGGGTTCAGAAGTAGATGGCAGCGACTACAAACCGACCGAACAAGTAAAAGCGGTGTACAATGAGGTTACTGAAAAAATCAACGACCAGTTGAACCAACTGAATAAAGTAATGACAGATAAAGTACCCAAGTTTAACGAGATGGTGAAGCAAAAGCAGGTGAGCGCCATTTCGGTAGGTGATGTGATGTGATAATCAGTCGTGCCACCACTTCAAAACAAGTTATTTGCAAAGTCGTGGGGGAGCAACAAAAGAGGGAGCGAAAAAAAATCTAAAAGAAAAGAAAACAAAAAAAACAAAAGTNNCGACTACAAACCGACCGAACAAGTGAAAGCGGTGTACAATGAAATCACGGAAAAAATTAACGACCAATTGAATCAACTCAATAAGGTGATGACCGACAAAGTACCCAAGTTCAACGAGTTGGTGAAACAAAAACAAGTAAGCGCCATTTCGGTAG
>DHLV01000110.1:1875-2512 GCA_002405445.1 Flammeovirgaceae bacterium UBA4659
CAACGACTAAAATAGCTCGCTGCTCAACCCATCTGAAATAACCCGATAAGACTCGTTGTAAAACAATTCTCTCTCGGTCGGTATTTGAATTAGCTTCCTTCCAAGATACAAATTGCAAAACCCTTGATTTTCTGTATAGTACTCATTAAAAGAATGGTGAGGCCAATTCTCCAATTTAGTAACCAATTTTGCCCTTACCGGATTTTGATGAATATAATGGAAACATGCCAATGAATATTCATTACTGATCAGCTCTTTACGCTTGGTATTTTGCTGAAAAAGCGAGCCGGTAATTTGTTCTTGCTTTTGGATAGCGCGTGTATACGAACTTAGAAGTGTTCTCATTCCGCTGGAGAATTCCTTAGCGTTACAAGTGGGCTTTGTGTAAACCAATAAATGAAAATGATTAGGCATTAAGCAATACGCTAAAAAATCGATCTCGCTTTTCAATTCAGTATAAGCCTTATTGATAAAGAAATCGTAATTTCTATCATGAAAAAAGATAGGTTGTCTGTTGTTTCCTCTATTGTAAATGTGGTAGAGGGCATTTGGCACTAGCTGCATAAAACAAAGCTAACCAATTTGTAGTCGTGCCACCACTTTGAGTGGTGGAATAACCGATTATAGTCGTGCCACA
>DHLV01000110.1:2760-2892 GCA_002405445.1 Flammeovirgaceae bacterium UBA4659
TCGGTCACAAACTTGTCTTTCCCTCTGATTCCCTCTGGCCAGCCGGGGGCTTGCACTTTTTCTTTACGTCCTTCCTTGGCTGCAATTGAAAGGTTGAGTTCCAAAAGCTGACTTAACAAATTCGAAGTATCA
>DHLV01000110.1:3074-3534 GCA_002405445.1 Flammeovirgaceae bacterium UBA4659
CCCACGACTCTACCATTCAAACTTAACACAATCATCGGTCACAAACTTGTCTTTCCCTTTGATTCCCTTTAGCCAGCCAGGGACTTGCACTTTTTCTTTGCGTTCTTCTTTGGCTGCAATTGAAAGATTTATATCCAAAAGTTGACTTAACAAATTCGAAGTATCAGTCGTGCCACCACTCGGCACCAGCGCCTTTCAATCCTTCGGGGTAGCCCAATGCAGTAAAGAACCGATCCAAAAATATTTGGGCTTCACCTTTTTCGTCACCTTTTATGTGACGTTGACAATAAGCAACAAAGTCTTGAAGTAGATTGGGTGTCGGCATTGAAATAGAAAATTGCAGAATTGAAGTTGAAAATCCAAGTAGCCAACCTAAGTCGGGCGACCGATATAAACTGCTATATAGTCGTGCCACCACTTTGAGTGCTTCGAGTGGTGGAATAATTGTTCCATAGTCGTG
>DHLV01000110.1:3694-5030 GCA_002405445.1 Flammeovirgaceae bacterium UBA4659
CCCCCCCCCCACGACTATTCAATGACCGAAACAGATGAAAGTAAAACCAAATAGCTGTTTGATAGCTTTCCAAACTCACTCGCTCATTAATTCCATGAAAACCGATCGGGTCGATCATTGGGCTAAACTTGATGATATTTTTTGACACCTCACCAAAATGCCTTGAATCAGTAGCGCCAATCATAAGGAAAGGTGCGGTGACAATATTCGGATAGGTTTGCTTGATGGTAACGTCCACCGTTTTGTAGCCAAAACCATCCACAGGAGCAACAGCAGAAGCCTCGGCAATTGCACCTTTTTCCAGACGTTCAATCTTTACTCGGTCATCATTGATGATGTCCTTTACCCTCGCCATTATATGATCCGATAGGTCACCCGGCAGTAATCGAAAGTTAACCGTGCATTTTGCCTGCGTGGGCACTACGTTGTCTTTAATACCTGCTTGTAAGATGGTTGGCACCATGGTGGTACGCATCATTGCACTGCCCGGCCCAGATTTTTCATAACTGCTTACGATCATCGGTTTAAACAACCATTGGTTGGCCATGGCCATGCGTTGCAAAAAGGGCATTTCCGGTCCAACGTGTTGAAAGAAATCTTGCAATGGTTCAGAGAATTCCACTTCGAACGGGTGGCTGCGCAACTGAACAATTGCTTTGGCAAGCACATCAATAGCCGTTTCTTTTTCCGGCATCGAACTATGTCCGCCAGGAATCTCTACCGTTAACTCCAATGAGAGGTATCCTTTTTCTGCTGTGCCCAAGAGCGCCAATGGTTTTTTTAAGCCGGGCACTTTTTCCTTTGTGATGATTCCGCCTTCGTCAAGCACCATCTCTGCTTCAATGCCTCTTTGCTTCATGAGCGAAGCAATGGCCATGGCACCACGGCCCCCTACTTCCTCATCGTGGCCAAACACAAGATAGAAGGTTCGTTCCGGTTGATGTCCATCTTCCAAATGTGTTTCCACCGCTTCACAAATCGCAATCAGATTGATTTTATCGTCTGTGGAGCCGCGGCCCCAAATGAATTGCTCTTTCACTGTGCCTGCAAAAGGATCTGCAGTCCACATCGATTTCGTGCTTTCCTCAATGGGTACAACATCTTGGTGTGCCATCAATACAATCGGTTTCAAAGATTGATTCATTCCCTCCCACTTGTACAACAGGCTATAGCCAGCCACCACCTCGCGGTTCAGCTGCTGATGCATTTTGGGGTAGGTGGTCTCTAAAAATTTTCTAAAACCCAAAAACTGCCCTGAATCAAACAAAGATGGTTCTCCATGTGAAATGGTTTTGAATCCGATTGCGCGCTGAAAATGACGTACGGCCGAATCGCT
>DHLV01000113.1:0-18893 GCA_002405445.1 Flammeovirgaceae bacterium UBA4659
TCACCACTAAGACACTAAGGCACTGAGAATTTCTCGGTGCCTTTTTTTATTCGATACAAAATATGAGAGGTTGTATTTTCTGTTTCGCAATACTTTTCAGTTGCACCAATTCACTTCAAAAGGAAAGTAAGGACGTCAACAAAGATTACATCCCCGAAAAAGACGTAATCGAGAAATACGTGACCAATGGTTACATCGGTATCATTATTTTTCTCCGGAATGGCAACAGTACTTGGATTCTGCTGTTGAAAGAAATCCAAATATTGCCTACGTGTATCAGCAAAAAGCCATGCCGTTGTTTAAAATGCGGAAATATGAAGCTGGCTTGCCGCATTTGGACAGAGCTGTTGAATTGGATTCCGCGAAATACATCGACTATCGGGCTTTCATGAAATGCATTATCTCAAAAAGCTATACAGATGCAATTGCTGATTTCAAGAAAGCGAAACGTATAAAAGGCGCAAATGGGTATGTCATGGACCATTCATACGATTTTTATATGGGGCTGAGCTATCTTCAACTCAATAAGTTTGACAGCGCTGTGAATTACTTTGAAAAAAGTATTGATAACGTTAGAAAGCAAAATGGCGAAAGTTGGGTTCACTATCTAGACTTATTTTATTTAGGGGTTGCCTACATGGAAATCGAAAATCATTCTAAGGCAATAACTCAATTTGATAAATCGTTGGCGATTTATTCCACGTTTTCTGATGCCGAATACTATAAATCTATAAGCTTAGCAACGTTAGGTAAACAGAACGAAGCAGAAGCATTATTTAAAAAAGCTCGCAATGATTTCAGGAAGGGCTACAACATTAATGAAGACCATGCATTTTACGAAAAATATCCATACCAGTTATTTGACTGGTATTTTCCAAAAGATTGAAATCAATCAACTACTCAAACTTTGGGAAGGATTCCAAAAATACCACTTCCTCCCCCACCTTTGCCGCCTCGCAGCAAAAGTGAACCATGCCATTGGTAACAGCAATGTACTTGGCGTGAACGGTCATGTTGTAAACGGCTACTTGATTGAATGCTTTTTGCGTGAGCTTGATCGCGGGCGATTTGCATTCAATCAACATCCACGGTTTGCCCTCGCGGTTGAAAACCAATATGTCTGACCGCTTTTGTAGTTGGTTATAGATGAGGCTTCCTTCAATGCGAAAGAGTGATTTCGGATACTTCAACTCTTGAATCAAGTACTGGATAAAGTGCTGTCGTACCCACTCTTCAGGAGTTAGCACCAAATACTTTTTTCGAATCCCATCGAAAATCCATATTTTGCCTTGCTCTTTTTTTAAAGAAGGTTTGATTTCGGGGAGATTCAGTTTGTGCACAGGCGAAAGGTACTTGAAAACAAGGGCATGTTAAAAACTAACGTTATTATGAAAACCAAAAAAGAAATTGTAGAAAACTGGCTGCCACGCTACACGGGTGTGAAGCTCGAAGATTTTGGGCGCTACATATTGCTCACCAACTTTTCAAACTATGTGCGCAAGTTTGCAGATTGGCACAACGTACCCGTGATGGGCGAAGACAAAGCCATGCTGTCTGCAACTGCGGAGGGCATTACGATCATCAACTTTGGCATGGGCAGCCCCAACGCGGCAACTGTGATGGACTGCTTAACGGCCATCCATCCAAAAGCGGTTGTATTTTTGGGCAAGTGTGGTGGGCTGAAAGCAAAAAATGACATTGGCGATTTTATTTTGCCGATTGCCGCCATCCGCGGAGAAGGTACCAGCAATGACTACTTTCCGCCCGAAGTGCCTTCGCTGCCAGCCTTCGCATTGCAAAAAGCAATCTCCACAACCATTCGTGATTACAACCAAGATTATTGGACGGGCACAGTATACACCACCAACCGCAGGGTGTGGGAATGGGACGAAGATTTTAAAAACTATCTGATAAAAATCCGCGCCATGGCCATTGACATGGAGACAGCAACAGTTTTTTCCACAGCATTTTATAATGAAATACCTACAGGGGCGCTGTTATTGGTATCTGACCAACCAATGACGCCCGATGGCGTAAAAACAGATGTAAGTGACATAGCCGTTACCACGAATTATGTTGACCTACATATCAAAATCGGCATCGACTCTCTCAAACAGCTTATCAACAAGGGAATGACAGTGAAGCATCTTCAATATTAGTTGTTGGTTGTTAGTTGTTGGTTGTTAGTTGTTCGTGTTTGGTTGATCGTTTACAATACTAACAACTCCTTCGATAGTCTGTGTATAGTTCTTAAACTCCTGCGCCACAGCCAAAGCGTGTACCGACATCAAAATCCAAAAAAGGTATTTCATCAATTTTAGTTTTGAGAACGCACGCGCAGGGTATAGCCCAGCACCACACCGAAGGAGTAATATCGAGCTGGGGTAGTTTGTTTTTGCCCCAATAAGAAAGTACTTTCCGTAGGCTGGTCAAAATTGGCAAACTGCCGAATGGCTCCATCGTCTGCCCATGAATAAGTTAACCCCAAACTCAAGTCACGCCTCTCTTGGTTCAGCGTAAATCCAAATACCATGTGGTAAATATCCCATGACGAAATATCGAGGTTCAATGCATTGTCATTGAGCGTGCGTTTGCCCCTGGCCACGACCCGTTCTTCAAAAGTTCTGTCAAAATACGATCGGTTCGTTCTAAAGCCGGCACTTACGCTTACGCGATTGCTCATCGTTTTTTCAATGCCGATGGCCCAGTTGAAAACAGATTTATTGGAGGCATTCACTTGCAAGAACTTCTGCCCATCTGCCTGCAGATTGGCCGGCCGTTTAAAGGTATTGTCGGGCGGATTCATGATATTGTACAGCCCTACGCTGCCAAACCATTCGGCAGACGCGGCCACCAGCCATTTGTCCTTTAGGTAAGTAAAACCGGCCGAGACAGAAACAGGTGTTTGGATGATAGTAGCCAATCCTGCTTCCCGGGCATTCACGGCCATGTTGCTAAAGTTGTTGGTCCTGCTCTGTGCAGGAGGGTTGTTGGGATTGGGTTGAACGCTCACCAGCAGGTTGTTGGCAGAAATGTCTCGTGAGATAGTGCCCGAGCCACCCATGTTAAGGCTCGGGAAGGTGAGCGCAGCGCCCACAGACCAATTGCCACCGGCAAACGCCAAGCCCAGCTTCGGCACAAAACGCAAATTGGTGTATTCAATGCTCTGTGACTCGGTAGTGGTGACGAGTGTAGCAGCCGCATTGTTCAGAATCATGCGGCACAATTCGTTCTTGGTGTAGTTGTGCGATCGGTAGATAAACTGCGTGGTCAAGCCGACAGAAAATTTTTCACTAAGCTTATATCCCATTGCAAACGCTCCCTGGTTTTCGGACAGCCTGGTGTTGATAGAAAACTGCCCCACGTACGCTTCATCGCCTGCGCTCTCGGCATCAGCCACAATATTGGTATTCTTGTACTCACGCGCAGTAGCCTTAAATGTGAATTCAGCGGGCACGATGAGGGCATACCCAAATGTAAACCGAGAGGTTTTATTCTTGGGTATCAAGCCAGAAACAGTGATGGGCACCGCACTGAATTGACTGCTCACCACGTCAAGCCCGGGGCCGGCACCATTTTTTGCCGTGATGTTCACCACCTGGTATGCATTGGAGTTGATTGAGATCGAGGTGCTCTTCACCCTGCTGAGCAAGGCGGGGTTGTAGATAACCGATGTGTTATCCTCTAACCCACCCACGGCTGCCCCGCCCATCAGTACTGCTTTGGTTCCGTAGCGGTATGTCCAATAATGTGTGTCCTGTGCAACATTCTGTACATAAACGAACACCAAGCACACCACAAACCACTGCCTCATAGAAATCAGTTATTTTTGAAAACGCTGAATATAGCCCAAAAACGTTGTTTTTAGAAGATTCCCTAAAATATTTGCCGGTACTTGGTGATACATAGTACTATTGGCGCGTTAGTTGCCCAAGGTATGCAAAAATATGCAGTATGAATTTAGAGAACACACAGATACAAATGAGGAAGGGGATTTTGGAGTTCTGCATCCTTCACATCATATCGCGAGGCGAGGTGTATGCTTCCAACATGTTGCAAGAACTGACAGCTGCAAAAATGATTGTGGTGGAAGGAACGCTATACCCACTGTTAACGCGCCTGAAGAACGCGGGTTTGTTGGAATATAAATGGGTGGAGTCCAAAGAGGGGCCTCCGCGCAAGTATTACAAGTTAACTGACGAAGGTCACGATTTTCTGAACGGACTAACCGCAACATGGGACGAACTCGTTCGCTCAACCGACACGGTGCGAAAAAAAATCGAAACGGTTAACGAAAACAGCCACCCCTAACCAAGATATTTCAAATTCCGACTACTTATTTTTTAACTTCGAACCAAAATGAAAAAGAACATCAGCATCAACATCAGCGGCATCATCTTCCACATTGAAGAAGATGGGTATGATGCACTTCGCAAATACCTCGACTCCATCAATCAATACTTCGGCTCGTTTGAAGACAGCAGCGAGATATTGGCTGACATTGAAAGTCGCATAGCTGAAATATTTCTGGCAAAACTAAGTGAAGGCAAGCAGGTGATCACGCGCGAAGACGTGAACAGCCTGATGGCTACGATGGGTAATGTCAGTGACTTTAAGGCGGCAGAAGAACACGATTTTGCAGACCAGCCGAAAAAAGAATATGCCAGCGACAGCACTAATGCGCAGCCCGGAGTTCACAAAAAACTGTATCGCGACCAGCGCAGAAAGATATTGGGTGGCGTATGCGCAGGCTTGGGACATTATTTTAACATTGACCCTGTATGGCCACGGGTGATATTTGCCTTGCTGATTTTTGGTAGCGGATTTTTCTTGTTTCTTGCCTACATCGTGTTATGGATTGTGATACCCGGCACTGATGAATTAGAAGATCAGACGAATGCAAAAAAAATGTATCGCGATCAGGAGCACAAAGTATTGGGTGGTGTATCAAGTGGTATTGCGGCTTTTTTTAACGCAGACGTTACGGTCATCCGCATACTCTTTATAGCGCTCATTTTTGCCGGAGGCTTGGGCTTTTTATTGTACATCATTTTATGGATTGCCTTGCCGGAGGCTAAAACCATTACCGAGAAAATGGAAATGCAAGGTGAACCTGTAACACTTTCCAACATTGAGTCGACAGTCAAAAAAGGCTTGAACGAAAAGGGTAATGAAGAAAGCGCTCTTGCAAAAATTGTTTTGTTTCCATTCAGGATGATCGCAGCCATCCTCAACGCATTGGGGCGGGCTTTGGGCCCTGTGATACGTGTATTGATTGATTTCATTCGCATCATGATCGGACTCGTGCTTGCACTTGTTGGTCTTTTGATTTTGATTTCGATTGTGATTGTGTTTGGCGTGTTCTTTGGAATTGTGAGCACCCAGTTATTCCCCGAATCATGGGGCGGTGGACTCAGCGGCCTGGACTTGCCCATGGATGCAATCCGCAACACTTTCCCTGTGTGGATATTCATCATCAGCTTTATTGCCGCACTCATTCCTTGCCTCGCGCTCATGTTGAGCGGCAGTTCCATCATCGCCAACAGGCGCATCGTCAACCCATCGGTAAACTGGGCGATGGGTGGGCTATTCTTTCTGTGTTTCCTTGGGCTGGCAATCACCGTGCCGCGCGTGATCGGTTCATTCAAAGAGGATGGGGAATGGAAGGTAGAGAAAAAGTTTGATCTCACAGGCAAAACACTGGTGATGGAGGTGGTGGAAACAGGATTAGATGACTACCGTGTAACTGACTTGAACCTGCGCGGGTATGATGGCAAAGAAGTGAAATTGGTTCAACGATTCATATCGCAGGGCAACAGCCGTAAAAGAGCCATTGACAATGCGCAAATGGTGGAATACAACGTCAATCAGATAGACAGTATTTTGCAATTTGACTCCAACATAACGTTCAAAAAGGGTGCGAGATTTCATGCGCAGCGCCTGGAAATGCAGTTGTACCTGCCCTATCACCAAAAGTTCAAGCTCGACAACGAAATGTGGCGCCTGATCGACAACTACAACGAACGCGATATCTCCTACAACGGATACCAATATGACGGGTATTACGATAGCGAGGAACATATCTGGGAGGTCAATGAGCAAGGGCTCAAGTGCCTCACATGCCCCGAGGTGCCAAAGACTGAACGGGGTTTGGAAGAAAAAGACCAATACGGATTCAAGGATTTCAGCGAGATTGAAATAGAGGGTGTAGTTGACTTGGTCATCAAAAAGAACGAGCGATTCTCGATTGAACTGAACGGACCCGAACAGGAAAAACGAAAATACCGCGTAGGCGTTTCGGACGACCGATTGGAGATTGATTACAGAGCCCGCAATGCCAATTTTTGGGAAAGGGATGTCACCGAAGATCGCGTGAAGATCACGATCTTACTGCCATCACTCGAAAAGCTAAAGATTGTGGGTGCTGGCGAATTCAATGTATTCGGATTTGAACAAGAAGACTTGAAGATTACGCTCAAGGGTGCACTTGCGGGCGTTGCCGAACTCAAAGTTGAAAACCTCAATTTGGTAATGTCTGGCCCCATGGAGCTTGACCTGGAAGGTGAAGGCCGCGTATTGCAGGCCGAGGTGACGGGTTTGGCACAATTGAAAGCGGCCCAATACAAAGTAGAAGACGCTGTGGTGGAGGCAAGAAAGCTCGGTCGCGCCAGGGTGCACGCTACCAATCGGCTAGAGATGGATACCGATGCGTTAAGTTCTGTAAAATACCAGGGTAGCCCAGAGGTGATCAGGCGAAATTGACATCGGCATACAATCCCCTCCACAACGGCCAACATTATCGCAAGAACTCAACTCAAAGATCAATTGTAAAGGTAACCCCAATTATTTGGGTCAGTAACCAAGGCGGATTTTGAAAACCACAGCCAGAAGGCGCTTGGCAAACGTATAATCGGAAATCACATTGGCGATTTAGAAATCGTATTTCCGCCAACCTGATATACTTCGATACAACGCCCCAACCGTACCTGGCAACTTTTATGGTTTTTTCTACCGCTGTGTAGGGACATGGCCTAGAAGAAATCGGTGACCGATTATATCACAAGCACATCATCTGCCGGTGGCACCTTTTTGCTATTTTTGGCGAAAGGCAAACAACGGCAAAAAAAATTTTCATGAAACAATTGAAGTATCTGATGCTCTTCAGCAGCACTCTGTTTTTATTCCAGTGCAAAGAAACACCGCACACTCAATCAAACTCTGAGCCCTCCACACTGAATTGGCGAGCCATCAGCGAAAAAGTGATAGAGCGAATGGATCCTCAACACGGTGAACGGGTGCTATTGATCGCACAGCCCGGCCGGTTCGACTCTTTGATCTTGCTACTGGCAGATCAAATCAAAACCAAGCAAGCGATTTACCTGGGTACCATCAGTGTTGATTCTGTGCAGCCCATAGGCTGGGAAACAGAATTTACTACGCAAGCAAAACGATTAGACTCTGCCCAACTCATCGAACATTTTTCTTACGTTGATGCGGGCATTATGTTGCCGGGTGCGGCCCCCACGCACCGGCCTTATGCAGCGTTGCAGGAGGTGCTGAAAAAGGGAAAAGGAAGGACTGTTCACTTTCATTGGTCGGGGGCATTTGATGTGAACGGAACACCGCTGGCCATGAACGATAGCATTGATTTGTTTTATCAACGCGCGTTGTTAACAACAGATTATGCAGCGCTGGCCAAGGTACAATCTCAATTTGAGGCAGCCGCGCAGCGAAAGACTGTGGAAGTCTCCACACCCGAAGGGACGCGCTTGCGATTTGACATCACAGGGCGGCCCATGACCAAACAAGATGGCGATGCTTCTCAAGCCCGTTCGCAAAAAAGCATCACCCTCATCGACCGCGAAATAGAGCTGCCTGCAGGCGCCATTCGTGTGGCACCACTGGAAGAAACGGTGGAGGGTGTTATGGTGATCCCATCATCAACGTGGAGCAACCAACCGGTTACTGAGTTAACGTTGAAATTTGCCAAAGGCAAAGTAGTTTCCTTCAGGGCTGCATCCGGGGAAGAAGCCGTAGCGCAAGAGCTCAAAACGGGTGGTGAAGCCGCGCGTTCATTCCGGGAACTGGCACTGGGTTTCAACACCATTCTTACACCGCAAAGCGGCTATACCTGGGTGCCCCACTACGGCTATGGGGCAGGTGTTGTGCGCCTATCGCTGGGCGACAACACGGAATTAAATGGCAAAGTGAGAGGGAAGTACGTGCGGTGGAATTTCTTTGTCAATGCAACTATAAAAGTGGGCGATGAGGTGTGGGTGGAAAGCGGAAAGTTAGCAGCTCAACCATAAGTTTTATTTTGAACGATAATTCTAGGCATTAGGATTGTTTTCTGTAATTTGAAACCAATTCAAATCGAATGGACGTAAAAATAAAATTCCTTGGTGCTGCCCGCAGCGTTACAGGTTCTAAGTACTTGGTGGAAGCAGGCCGCCAAAAAATTCTGCTCGACTGCGGCTTGTTCCAAGGGCAAAAAGCACTGCGACTTCGCAACTGGGACAAACTACCCATCGACCCGGCAGAAATTCATACCGTTGTTATCACCCACGCACACATCGACCACATCGGCTACCTGCCACGTTTAGTGAAAGACGGATTCTCAGGCAAAATCATTTGCACTGCAGCCACTGAAGATTTGATGAAAATCATGCTGATGGACGCTGCCAAACTTCAGGAAGAAGAAGCGCTGTTCGCCTTCAAGCGCGGCTACTCCAAACACAGCCGGCCAGAGCCACTCTTCAACTCAGGTGACGCAAAGGCAGTGCTATCATTGGTCGATAGCCATGTGTTCAAAAAAGACATCTTCATCGCCCCCAATATGCTTGTGCGGTTCTACAATGCCGGCCATATTTTGGGTGCAGCCATTGTGGAAATGAAAATTGAAGGCGAAAAGGAGACGAAGTCGATTGTTTTTTCTGGCGATCTGGGCCGCTACCAAGACCCGATCATGTACGACCCGGAAAGCTTGCCGCAAGCAGATGTGCTGGTGATAGAGTCAACCTATGGAAATAAGTTGAACCCTCAAACTGATGTTGAAGAGCAACTAATCCAAATCGTGCGCGAAGCATACAACAACAATGGGGCATTGTTGATCCCCGCGTTTGCCTTGGGCCGCACACAAAGTTTGCTATACTACTTTAACAAGTTGATGAGTGCTGGCGCAATACCTTTGCTACCCATCTACATTGATAGCCCGATGGCCATCAACGTGACTGATCTATACGAGCGTCATGGCAGTTTACACAAGATAACCGTGACACGGCAGGGCACCCAATTGGTCAGTATTTTTGATTCACCCAACATTCATTATTGTCATTCACGCGAAAGTTCAAAAGCATTGAATGAAATCAGGAAGCCCATCATCATCATTTCTGCAAGTGGCATGGCCACCGGTGGCCGCATTCTGCACCATTTGTATCACCGGCTGCCGCGCGAAGCCGATACCATTTTGTTTGCCGGCTTTCAGGCGGAAGGGTCGCGTGGACGCGACATTCTGGAGGGGGAAAAATCAATCAAAATGTTTGGTGAACAAGTCCCTGTGAAATGTAATGTGCGCGAAGTCTACGGCCTCTCTGCACATGCCGACCAGAGCGAACTGATGCGGTGGATTAACCAATTTGATCATGCTCCAAAGAAAACCTTTGTGACGCACGGTGAGTTGGAAAGTGCCCTTGCGTTTGCCCGACTGCTCGAGCAAAAGAAAGGTTGGAAAACAGAAGTACCTGAGTACCTGGAGTCGAGTGTATTGTTTGAAGGGATTTAATTTTGAAGTTCTCGGGTAGAATGCAAGTTTCATTACAGAATCAAAAATCAACCACTGCAAACCAGCGATCATAAATCCGTCTCATGCAAGAACGACTTTACTCCCTAGACGTGTTTCGCGGCATCACTGTGGCCGCAATGATTGTAGTCAATAACCCCGGAAGTTGGGACAGCGTGTACGCTCCCTTGTTGCATGCCCGTTGGCACGGTTGCACGCCAACGGATTTGATATTCCCATTTTTTCTGTTCATCGTAGGCGTTTCCATTCACTTTGCCTACCACCCCAAGGCTACCGAAGGACTTTCCAAAAAGAATATTGCAAAAATCTTAAAGCGCTCGGCCATCATCTTTCTTTTAGGATTGATGCTTGCATTGGTTCCCAAGTTCAGTTTTGCAACGGTAAGAATTCCCGGAGTGCTTCAGCGCATCAGCCTCGTATTTTTGTGCTGTGCCCTGCTTTACTTGTCAACTCAATGGTTGGCGCAACTCCGTGTGGCGTTGGTGCTGCTGCTCGGCTATTTCGTATTGATGACGATGGTACCCGTGCCGGGCGTAGGTCATTCCAGCTTAGAACCCGAAAGTAACATGGGTGCGTGGCTCGATCGGCTGTTGTTGGATGGACACCTGTGGGCGCAGAGCAAAACGTGGGACCCGGAAGGTGTACTCAGCACGCTGCCCGCGATCGCTACCGGCATACTGGGCATGCTGTGCGGCAAGCTGTTTTCAAGTATCAAGCAACCCAGCGAGAGGGTTTCATGGCTATTTTTTATGGGCGCCATCTTTACCGTTTTAGGATTGGGTTGGGGAATGGTGTTTCCCATCAACAAAGCGATGTGGACCAGCAGCTACGTGCTCTACACTGGCGGCATCGCCACACAATTTTTAGCCGCTTGCTACTGGCTGATTGACATACAAGGAATAAAGAAATGGTCGATGCCTTTTGTGTACTATGGCACCAACGCGATTTTTGTGTTTGTGGCCTCCGGGTTACTCGCAAAGCTACTCTTGCGCGTCAACCTAGGCGAAGGAGAAAAACAGCAGTCACTGTGGTCAATCATTTACCAAAATATCTACGCCAACTGGCTGAGTCCGAAAAACGCATCGTTAGCCTTTGCCGTTTCGCTTATCTTGTTATTTGGGTTGATTCTGCGGTGGATGTACCAGCGGAAATTATTCATTAAGGTGTAGCAAGTACCAGCCAGTTGACTTCAAACAATCTTTTTTTGTCACCACGCAACCCATGCGTCCGTATAAGCATCTAGTCAATGAATTCAATTGAATGGGTTTACAGGTTTACCGGTTAAGTGAACAAGAGCTGATTGATGGTTGCAAACGTCAAAACAGGCAAGCGCAACGGGGTTTGTACCACTTGTACTCAGGCAAGATGTACGCCCTCTGCTGCCGCTATATAAAAGACAAAATGGAGGCGGAAGATGTGCTGGTGATTGCTTTTGCCAAAATACTTGACCGAATAGACCAATACAAAGGTGATGGCAGTTTTGAAGGATGGATCAGGCGTATCATGGTGAATGAGTCGTTGGGCCACTTGCGCAAGAAAAAATATATGTACCTCGAAACAGACATCGACACTGCTGACCGCGAGTTGAACTACGACCCTCCGGAAACCGATCTGGAAGCAGAGGATCTGATGAAGCTGATCGGCTCGCTGCCCACAGGCTACCGAATTGTCTTCAACCTGTATGCAATTGACGGGTTTACGCACCAGGAGATTGCAGCACAGTTGGGCATCAGTGAGAACACCTCAAAATCACAACTGAGCCGCGCACGATCGTTGCTTCAGAAAAGACTATTGGAATTGGAAGGCCAACAAAAAAAAATCATGAGCCATGAATAAAATGGACGAGTTATATAAGAATAAACTAGAAAACCACTCCTTGCCGCCCTCGGCCGAGGCATGGGAAAAAGTAGAGCGCCAACTGGAAAAAAAAAGTAAACCAGTGATTTGGTGGCATGCCGCAGCCGCAGTGCTGTTGGTAGGCGCGGTGGGGTGGTGGGCCTATACGTGGCAAACCAGCAATACTGTAAGCCAAATGGTTGCAACTATGGACAACCCTCCAGCGCAATCTCCGGCCGCCATTGCAAAACCACCAATTGCCCCAAGCCCATCTATTACCGAACCAGCGCAGCTGCCTCCCAAAAAGATCGCGAAGGCCGTTTTGACAAAAACTGCTACACCTAAGTCGTCAGCAAATCAACAACCAACGTTGGCCATCACAAAAAGTGAAACAAATTCAATTGAAGTACCAGTCGCTGCTCAAATTGTTTTGCCATCAGAAGCGGCCCCTGCCGGTGCTGCGCAGCCGCAAAAACCAATTGTGTTGGAGTTTACCCTACAGCCCATTGCTAACGAAACCGTGGCGAAAGCACATGCAGAAAAGCGGAGTATTAAAAGTGTGTTGGTGGATCTAAAAAATGGTGAAAGCAACCTCAACTTCCAAACATTGAAGGAGAACTTGTTTGCCTTCAATCATAAAAAACAAAAGCCCATAGAAACGCAAGAGTAAAATCGAATTAAGAATTAAAATCTTTTATATATGAAAACAAGAATATTGTTCCTTACTGCATTTATTACTTTCCATTACTCAATAGCCCAAAAAAAGGCCGACACGGTTATCATTAAAATAGGTGAAGCCAGTAAGATCATTTTTGCCATCAGCGATAAAAAGGATTTAGAGACCTTGAAGCACTATAATTTACAATCTTTGATGAGTGATATGATCCAAAAACTCAGCAATCGTGATTCCACTGATTTGGTAAAGCCTGCCACAGCGTATTTGAAAGATACCGTGCCGGCCCACCAAATTACGGGTGTTACTGATGTCAATACTCAGACTGAACAAAATGAATCACTGGACGAAAATCAAGACAACACCCATTACACCATCCGGAAACGGCCACGCAGGAAGACGTACAGCACCTTCTCAATGGATATCGGAACAAACAACTACCTTGAAAGCGGTAAATTTCCTGACCAAAATAACAGTTTGTATAGTGTGCGTCCGTGGGGCAGTTGGTATGTTGCGCTCAATTCCATCCAACGTACACGCCTTGCAAATAAATTTTTCTTAGAATGGGGCGGTGGATTCAGTTGGTACAACTTCAAATTTCAAAATGATAAAGTTCAAATGACAAAAGACGATAACGGTGTATCTTTCCAATTGGATACCCGCGATGTTCAATTCGACAAAAGTAAACTAACGGTAGCCTATGTGCAGGCTTCATTGGTGCCCATGATTGACTTCAGTGGAAGCAGCCGAAAGCCCGGCTTCTTTAATGGCTTCTCGAGCGGATTTAGGTTTGGCGCAGGGCCCTACATCGGGTACCGCATTGACAGCTATACCAAACAGAAGTTTGAACAAAACGGAGACACAAAAAAGGAGCACAGACACGATTCATATTACATCAATAATCTCAGGTACGGGTTACGCATGCAAATCGGGTTCAAAGGGGCTGACTTCTTTTTTAATTACGATATGAATGATCTTTTCACGGAAAACAAAGGACCCCGGCTCAATGCATTTAGTTTTGGAGTGTCGTTCTAACAATCACAGACTTCATACCGCTTACAGGCCGCAATCTTGCTAGCCGGTTGGCACTTTGAGTTCTGTGATATATTCAAACCCAATCAATTGTTGCAAATGCCATTCTGCTACCATTAGATTTGCATAGCCCTTAACAGCATGAAACCCTACTGCCTCAAACCCATTCCCGTGCCTCGGTTTGAAGAAGCAGCAGGATTTTATACTTCTGCCCAACGATCTGACACGATGCGGAAAATCCGCAGCGCCAACACTAAACCCGAGAGATTGCTGCGCAAAGCGCTTTGGGCAAAGGGATTCCGCTACCGCATCCACCCCAAACACGTTCCGGGCAGGCCTGATGTTTTCATTCGAAAATACCGCCTGGCAATCTTTGTGGATGGCGAATTTTGGCACGGTCGCAATTGGCACGCCAAAAAAGAAAAAATCATATCCAACCGCGGGTTTTGGATTCCAAAAATCGAGCGAAATATGCAGCGCGATGAGGAAGTAGACCGGTTACTGGATCACCTGGGCTGGACGGTAATTCGGTTCTGGGATCAAATTGTTTTAAAAGATTTGGATACCTGCGTGAAGACCGTGCAAGCCTATGCCCACACCGCCTTTCACCTGCGCAACAGTATTGAGGAAGCCGGTTTTGATGCAGACGCGGATTTCACCAACTTTACTTCATGAACCTCAAAAACGATCGACTCATTACCATGCTAACGATATTGTTGGCCTGCTGTCTCGCTGCTTGTATGCCTGACACCCCGAAAGGCGAACCATTGTTCAACGGCAAAGACCTGACTGGCTGGAGATTCTACAAAGACAGGGATAACAACAGCTGGGAGGTACTGGATGGCACACTGCATTGCAAACCGTTTGATGGAAACGAAAAACGTGCAGACCTGGTAACCATCGCTGAGTATGAAAATTTCGAGCTGACATGGGATTGGAAACTGCCACCACAGGGTAACAGCGGCCTCATGTTTGCGGTGGTAGAAGAATTTGACGAGCCCTATTTGAGCGGGCCCGAATACCAACTGCTGGACGACATCGGTTATCCCGGAAACATTGAAGATTGGCAAAAAACGGCAAGTAACTATGGTATGCATGCAGCTGAAAATGCCCCCGTCAAACCGGTGGGCGAATGGAACAAATCGAAATTGGTGGTGAACGGGAACCATGTGCAGCACTGGCTCAACGGAACAAAAGTCGTAGACTATGAACTGGGGTCTGATGACTGGAGGCAACGAAAAGCCAAAAGTAAATGGAACGAAGCACCCGGCTATGGAGCTTCAAAAAAAGGCCGCGTTGCCATACAAGATCACGGAAGTGAGGTTTGGTTGAAGGACATCAACATCGCAGAGATCAAGCGATGACTGTACGTTGCACAGATGGCGTGGCCAACACCGACTACCTCCGCCTATGTGTGGGATAACAGGCATTTTCGCATTTAACCTGGTGGGGAAATTCAATCTCATCAACATCAGTGCAGCAACGCAAGCATTGCAGAAACGCGGCCCCGATCATCAGGCTGTATACAACGATGAATATGTAGGATTGGGCCACCGAAGGCTGTCAATCATTGACACGCGCCCCATCGCACACCAGCCCATGTGGGACGAAACGAAGCGTTTCTGCATCGTCTTTAATGGTGAGATTTTCAATTTCAAGGAACTTCGCAAGCAACTGGAAGACCAAGATGTTCACTTCTTTAGCCAATCTGACACGGAGGTTTTACTTAACTTATATTTACGTGAAAAAGAAAAATGCTTAACCCGATTGAATGGATTTTTCGCTTTCTGTATTTATGATAGACAAGAGCAATCACTTTTTTTGGCGCGCGACCGGTATGGCGTAAAGCCCCTCCTCTACATGATAGACGAAGATAAATTTCTGTTTGCATCAGAGATGAAGTCTATTCTGGCCTACGGCATTGACAAAGAGATTGATTACAGCTCATTATTTACTTACCTGCAACTCAACTATATACCTGCACCAAAAACCATTTTTAAAAACATCAGCAAATTACCACCCGGACATTTCGCCAGGGTAGAAGGCCGTAAGTGTATCATTGGGCGATACTACCAAATAGCAGTTGCATACGATTCGAACCCTAACCACCTCACCTACACAGAAGCAAAAGGAAAATTTTCTCACCTTTTAGAATCTGCCGTGCAGCGCAGATTGATTGCCGATGTTCCGTTGGGCACCTTTCTGAGCGGTGGTATTGACTCAACGGTAGTCACCGGGCTTGCCGCAAAGCACAAACCCGACCTCCACACTTTCTCGATTGGTTTCAAAGACGAAAAGTTTTTTGACGAAACACGTTACGCAAGGATTGCAGCAAAAAAATTCAATACTGACCACACGGTTTTTTCTCTGAGCAACAGCGACCTCTTCGAACACATTCATGATGTTTTGGAATACATCGATGAGCCATTTGCGGACTCATCAGCCATCAATGTATACATCCTGAGCAAGAAGACACGGCAACATGCCACAGTAGCCTTAAGTGGTGATGGTGCGGACGAGCTGCTTGGCGGCTACAACAAACACGCAGCATACTATCGGCTAATTCACCCGGGGATTCCTGAAAAGACGGTAAAGCTTTTGCAACCCTTGTGGGATGCTTTGCCGCAATCACGAAATCACTTTTTTAGTAATAATGTACGTCAACTGAAGCGATTTGCCGAAGGATTGCAATTAAACGCCCAAGACCGCTATTGGCGATGGGCAGGTTACGCAAATGAAAAAGACGCTCTCAACCTATTGACCACATCAACCCAAACACTCATACTTGAAACGGATTACGCTTCCTACAAAGGCAAATTACTGGAACACATCAGTGAGAATGCAAATATCAACGATGTGCTGCTCACTGACATGAACATGGTGCTTCCGAATGATATGCTTACAAAAACAGACTGGATGAGTATGGCCAACGGGCTAGAGGTGCGCACCCCTTTTCTTGACTTTGAGCTGGTAAACTTTACTTTCAGTTTGCCTGATCACTTCAAGATTAACCGATCTTTGCGAAAAAGAATATTGCAAGATGCTTTTCGCTACTTGCTACCTCCGGAACTCTACAATCGATCAAAAAAAGGATTTGAAGTTCCCATGCTCAAGTGGCTACAGACCGAAATGAAATCAATGATTACCGAAGATCTGCTTGCGAAAAAAACAATCGAGGTGCAAGGCATTTTTAACTACACTGCAATTCAAAGGCTTAAGGAGCAACTTTACTCGCGCAACCCGGGTGATGTACACGCACGCATTTGGGCCTTGGTTGTATTTCAGTGGTGGTGGAAACGGTACTTTAGAAAGGAGTAATACAAAGGAGTATCACCCACGCTTTTTCTTCATTTTTGTTGCCGACATTCCAAAACTGTAGGTACGTCAAAGAAAATTAAATCGATAGTGCCGCATATCTAAAAATGTATCCGGGTGGATTTTTGAATACAAAGATGCTTTCACCGCTACCAAAAATGCTGTGGCCACTGTTAGTGGTTTTTACCACAGGGGTGGGGCATGGGCAAGTGCCCGTTATTTTTCCGAGCGATACACAAAAACCAATGTGGATAGAAAATGTCTTTTTGAAATCATATAACAATGAAGAAGCAACAGGTCTGATCTTCCCATCGATCCAATATTCAAAGGCAAAAACAGTCTTTATTTTAGGAGACATTGTTTCACAGGGACGAAAGGAAAAAAATGGAAAAAAATGGATGGATACCTTGAGGCTTTACGGGCCAATAACGTTGAGGTAAACGGCCTCATTGGTAACCACGATGTCATGGGCAATGCGCTAAAGGGCCAGCGACAGTTTCAAAAACACGTTGCTAACCACGAGCGTATGCGTTACAGCTGCGTGACAGACTCTGTAGCGGTGGTTATGCTCAATTCAAATTTCACCACGCTAACGGTGAAGAAGCAAAAGCACCAGAAGAAATGGCTTGAGCTAGAGTTGGTCAGGCTTGATGACTCAACAGCGATCCGTTTTGTGATGCTCGCTTGCCACCATGCCCCGTTTACCAATAGCAAGATCGTTCACCCTTCAGAACAAGTACAACAGCAATTTGTGCCGGCATACATCAACTCAACAATGGCTGTCCGTTTTGTTACGGGACACTCACATAATTTTGAACGGCTCAGCAAGGCCGGCAAAAACTTTTTGCTCATTGGAGGTGACGGCTGCATTCATCAGACCGCGCGCCCTTCATCACTCGAGATGAACGATATTGCCAGGCACCACAAGCCAATCTTTCACTATCTCGTCATGAAACGAAGGATCCAAACCCCTGAGCTCACATCCGTTTCCTTGTCTGATAATTTCCAATAGTTTAGATATGATTACAGCTTTGAGCTTCCCTGATCCTCCTTGTTTACGTTTCAAAATGAGATACCTGCCGGTTGTAGTGCTAGGATTTTGGGTAGAAGCAACTGCGCAAAGCGACTGTAAGTTACAACTTGACAGAGACAGCGTACAGGTGTACAACTGCAAAGTTGCCAACTCGAAGTACAAAGCATTGAAAGTGGAATTTCAACTAGATGCCAACTACTCGCAGGTGGCTGCGATGATTTTAGATATCAGCAACTTGCACCGATGGCAATACCAAACCGCCAGTGCCGTCACGCTCAAGAAAATAAATGATCATGAGTTGATTTATCATACGGAAGTAAAGACACCAGCCATCATCAACAACCGCGATTTTATCATCCACCTGTCTATACACCAGCACAAAGAATCAAAAGAGCTAACCGTGAAGGCCGTAAGCAAACCGGACTACATTGCCACCAAAAAGAAAGTCGTTCGCGTGCGTTTCTCAGAAGCCAGTTGGCAGATCAAATCCATCGGTAAAAATAAACTGGCCGTCACCTACTACATTCAAATTGATTTTGGCGGCTCCATTCCCGCATGGTTAGTAAACTCTTTGAGCCATATTGCGCCTTATGAGACATTTAAGGCCATGCGTAGCGAAATTGGCATTTATCAAAACCAACGCATAAACGGCATTTTGGATTGAATGCTAACGCAGCGAGTCGATATACAGTTTTTCAACCTTCTTGCGTGCCCATTCTGTTTTTCGCAAAAAAGCCAAACTGGATTTTATGCTTGGATCAAACTTAAAACAATTGATGGGTATGATCTGCCCCAGGTCTTCCCATCCATATAGGTCAACCAACTCACGCAAAATCATTTCTAAGGTTTTTCCGTGAAGTGGGTTGTTGGGTTGGCTCTCCATCATGCCTCTCACAAAATTTATAAAACGGTAATTGATAAGACTTCTAGAAAGTTCACATCATCAAGAATGCTGTGTGCGAAAGTGAAACACAGCCCGCAACGCGTAAAGTGGTGATGCCGGTCATGCTGCTTGAAATTCGTCAGTGAGTGTTCGAATGATATTTGCCATTGGTCGGATACTGTGAACGTGTTCGATCGCGGGTCCTGCACACCACACAGTTTTGTAGGTTGCGCCAAACGCTGCTTTCTCAACAGCCTTCATGCCCTTGAGGGCGATAAGCATTTTCGCGTACTTCTTCAGCGTTTTGTTGTTGTTCAAAATC
>DHLV01000113.1:19028-19266 GCA_002405445.1 Flammeovirgaceae bacterium UBA4659
CGTTTTGTTGTTGTTCAAAATCCATTCAAGCCAATTGGCCTTTGTGCCCAACTGTTGCACGTAAGGAGTGTTGATGACGGTTAACGCTGAACCGGAAAGTTTGGTCGTTCGAACAATATCCTTTTCGCCATAATCCACCATAGCCTGTTTGTACTCTTGCGAGATATCCGCTTCATCGCATGCAATAAAAATAGTTCCTACTGAAACCCCGGCAGCGCCCCATTGTAATGCCTGCCTC
>DHLV01000113.1:19413-26796 GCA_002405445.1 Flammeovirgaceae bacterium UBA4659
GTAATGCCTGCCTCACATCTTTACCGTGCGCCACCCCTCCTGCTGAAATAATGGGCAGGCTGCAGTTTTCTTTCAAAGTTCTGATCAACTCCTGCGGAGGTATGTTGCCTGCATGACCACCGGCACGCGAGTTTACGGCAATCACCGCGTCAGCCCCCAGCAACTCTACTTTTTTGGCATAAGCCACATCGATGACATCACAAAAAACCTTAATACCCGCTGGCTTGCATTTTTCGATCACCTCCCGGGGGCTGCCTAACGAAGTAATGATGTAGGCAGGCTTGAGTTCCAGTAATGTTTGCAGCTGTTTTTTATACCGTGGGTTTGATTTGTTGACAATCAAGTTAACCCCGAAAGGCGCCTTGGAGTGATGTTGTATGTCAATGATGGCGGCCCGAAGTTCAGCATCGGTACGGTAGTTCATTGCAGGGAAGGCAGCTGTTACACCATTATCCAATGCCGCTTTGATCATCTTTGTATTACTAATCAAAAACATAGGCGCAACAATGATGGGAAATTTGATTCCGAGGATTTGGTCGATGGTTTGCATATCTCCAACAAAAGTAATGTCGCAGACTGTGCAAACCAAAAATAAGAAAACCACCCGGGTTGGGTGGCTTTCTATTCATACAAAACAGGTCATTCTATCGCAAAAACAACAACTCGCGGTACTTCACCAGCGGCCAGTCTTCATCATCAACCAAAAGCTCCAATTTGTCGACAGATTCCCGAATGGTTTCAAAATACTTCTCTTTGATATCATCGCAGTATGCAATGGCACGCTTATGGGTGTCGGTAATTTTATTGATACGCTTGCGCTCTTCAATCATGTCGCGCACACCATTTTTGATGATCTCGATGTGTCCGGAAATTTCGGTGATAGTCTGCACCACCGCCTTGTTGTCGATACCCAATCCTTTGAGGCCATTCGCATTGGCAATCAACTTGTTTTGGTAGGCTATCGCGGTAGGAATAATGTGGTTCATCGCCAAGTCGCCCATGACGCGCGCGTCAATCTGCACTTTTTTGATATAGCTTTCCAACTTGATTTCGTTGCGTGCTTCCACTTCTTTATGGGACATCACACCATATTTTTCAAACAGCTCAAGCGATTTCTTCGAGACGTAAGCATCGATTGCAAGCGGCATGGTTTTGATGTTGCTGAGGCCTCGCTTCGCAGCCTCCTTTACCCATTCATCTGAATAACCATCGCCTTCGAAACGAATTGCTTTCGATTCTTTGATGTACTTGCGCAGCACATTAACGATAGCCATCCGTTTTTCCTCTCCTTTCTCGATCTCTTTGCTAACGGTTTCGTAAAACTTGGTCAATTGATCGGCCACAATTAAGTTGAGTGCTGTCATGGGTGTACCGCAGTTATCACTCGACCCTACAGCACGGAATTCAAATTTGTTTCCCGTAAAGGCGAAAGGTGACGTACGGTTGCGGTCGGTTGCATCCAAAATGATTTCGGGTATCTGGTCAATGCCCAACTTCATATACATGTTATCGCCCTTTTCAATCTTCACATTTCCCTTCTTCTCAAGCTCATCGAGCACTGCTGTCATTTGCGAACCGATGAATACCGACATGATGGCGGGAGGCGCCTCATTTGCACCCAGGCGGAAGTCATTGGCAGCCGTAGCGATACTTGCTCTCAAGAGGTCGGCATGTTCATGCACCGCTTTAATGGTGGTAATGAAGAACGTTAAGAACAGCAAATTATCTTTTGCCGAACTGGTGGGCGCGTACAAATTCACGCCTGTGTCTGTAATCAACGACCAATTGTTGTGCTTACCGCTGCCATTCACTCCGGCAAAGGGTTTCTCGTGAAAAAGGATTTTCAAACCGTGCTTCTCGCCCACGCGGCTCATCACATCCATCATCAACTGGTTGTGGTCATTGGCCACATTCACTTCTTCAAACAGTGGAGCAACTTCAAACTGGCTTGGTGCCACTTCGTTGTGGCGGGTGCGCACCGGGATACCTAATTTCCAGGCTTCAATTTCAAATTCACGCATGAAATCGTAAACACGGCCGGGAATGGTTCCAAAATAATGATCCTCTAGTTGCTGCCCGCGCGCAGGCGCATGACCAAAAACGGTGCGCCCTCCCATTACCAGGTCGGGGCGTGCATCTGCCAAGGCTTTGTCAACCGCAAAATATTCCTGCTCGGGGCCCAGTGAGGCCACTACGTGATTGATGTCTTTGTCAAAAAGCTGACACACTTGCGTGGCCGCGATGTCAACTGCCTTCAATGCTTTTAGCAGCGGTGATTTTGTATCAAGAGTTTCGCCAGTGTATGAAACAAAAATTGTTGGGATGCTAAGCGTACGACCGTACAAAAACATGGGCGAAGTTGGATCCCAGGCCGTGTAGCCACGGGCTTCAAATGTGCTGCGGATACCTCCGCTAGGAAATGACGATGCATCGGGCTCTTGTTGCACAAGCTCGCTGCCTTTAAACTTTTCAATCCCCGAGAGCGCATCAAAAAAAGAATCGTGCTTTTCAGCCGTTCCACCCGTCATGGGTTGGAACCAGTGGGTGAAATGTGTAGCGCCTTTTGCGATTGCCCACGATTTAGCGGCTGATGCCACGGCATCTGCAGTAGCTTCATCAATCTTTTCGTGGTTTTTGATGGAGTTGCTTACTTTCTTAAATACGGCAGGTGCCAAAGTGGCGCGCATCTGCTCCATTCCGAAAACATTCTCCCCAAAAAACTTGGAAATGTGTGGGTTGGTTGGTTCTGCATGCACCTTGGTTCGGTCGTGCAGTCGCTTGAGGGCTTCAAAACGTAGATGTGACATATTTTAGTGGTTGTTTTTTGTTACAAAGCGAGCCAAAAGTAAATCTTTTCATTTAACTGAGGCTCAAAAACAATCCCATTTTTTGAAAAAAACATTAAAAAGTGAATGAAGAGGGTTAAAAATAATTGGTTGTTGAGTCAAAACCAGAAAAAATGTGGCGTCAGGGTTCAGCCGTTTTGGCTTACTTGCATCCGAAATGATTGAGCAGAACACTTTTAACTCAAGGCGATACTCGGCTACAGCCCTTGGGCTCATCGGCATGATGGTATGCGCCAAAGCGTTGCCGCAATTAGATTTTATCGCTGCTTTGCAGCGCTCAGGCAACAGCGATGTCACCGCAGCACTTCAATTTGTTTCCGATTCCATCACATTTGTAAGCTTTGGCGTTCCCTTGATTTTTTTGGCATTTGGCGAGCGTGGCGCACACAGAAAAAAATCGAGACTTTCTTTTTTATATGTTGGTTTATCGATTGGGCTGGCCGGCCTTGTTTCCTACCTGATCAAAAAAACTACCTCTATTCCGCGCCCTTACGAAATTGATGAGCGGATTACGCAATGGAGTGTGGGGGGCGGTTATTCATTCCCATCAGGGCACACCACGGAAGCATTTGCTTCGGCCATTGCAATGATCTTTCTCTACCGCAATTGGAGGCTTGCGATTCCGATGCTGCTGTGGGCACTTACGGTAGCGTTTTCAAGAGTGTACCTGGGGGTACATTATCCTTTTGATATTCTCGGTGGCGTACTGATCGCCTTAACGGTGACATTTTTGATGCGCATCGTTTTTCAACAAAAAACTGAAATATTCAATCGCTGACATCAGAACTCTCACCATGTAATGGACGCTCGTCATTCCAAAGCGCCTCGCCCCCATGGCATAACAGGCAGCTCAAATACTGTTTAAAAAAAGCACGACACAGAGTTGAACCAGTGTGTCAGTTTGACTTTTTCACCGAACCGCCACTGCTTGAGCCCGTGTTGGTTCGAGCGGGATTACCGCGATACCGCACATCGCCTGCGCTGCTGGCATGTGCTTCAATTTCCTTGGATACGGTGACTTTTACTGAACCAGCGCTGCTTGCCTGTGCATTTACTTTTTCACTCTCAAGAGAATAAGCATCTACATCACCTGCGCTGCTCGCTTCAACCTCCAGAGATTTCGATTTGCCTTCCAATTCAATGCGCCCTGCGCTCGAGGCATCGACTGTTACGCGGTTGGCATCAATACTGATCTCTACCGAACCCGCACTACTGGCAGAAATGGTAAGGCTTTCAGATTTCACAACCCCCTCAGCAAAAATATTGCCGGCCGAACTAGCCGAAATCTTTTCGAGTGAGACATACGTTACATAAACTTTTACATTCACTCGTTTCCAGTTGCCACTTGCTAAGTGTACCCGTAAACTCGTTCCGCTTACGTCCGTCAACACATCATCCAGGGTCAATTTACTATCTTGGCCAATCTCAATGCGCGCCTCCTCTTTGTCGCCCTTCCGCAAATACACATCAATCCCTTGTGACACTTTGATGCCCTTGAATGAATCTAACTTTCGTGTTTCACGCTGCTGGCCAAGTACGGCAGTAGAAATGATCAACATACCTACCAAGAACACACATTTACTCATATCAAACAGTTTTATTCGAATGACACGACATTCAGGTGACGGTTGCATCTGTTGTTAGCCGTTTGTCAATTTTTTAGGGCTTTGTATGCGATCATTGCCCGAAATTTGCGTAAATTCGCATCAATAAGACGTATTTTCCACAAATATTCACGATTATGGTAAAAGACCAACTAAATGTGCTCATTAATTTGGCTGCGAGCGACAACTCTGTTGCAGAGAAAGAAATGAAAGTGATCCACATGATTGCGAAAGCAAACGGGATACCTAAAGAGGAGGTAGATGAAATGTTGAAACAGCCGCAGCCCATGGGAAACCTGGACTCTCTGACAGAAGACCAAAAGTTTGAAAATTTGTACCACCTGATCCAACTCATGAAGAGCGATGGTCAGGTATTCAGAAGTGAGATTCATTTTTGTGAACAAGTGGCCGAAAAACTGGGCTACAAAAAAGCAGTTGTAGGCGAGCTATCATCCCGCATCTACAGCGACCCGTCCATCACAGCGGATCGTAGTTTGCTGATGGATCGGGCAAGGAAGTTCTTGAAATAGTCTAATCTTTTTCTATAGACGCAAAAGGCTGCCCGTGGAAGCCTTTTGTGTTAATAGGCAAACTCAAATGCCTCGCGAAAATCATCCTCAGTGCATGGCATGGATGAATGGGTCATTTCTTCTCATACACCACCCTTCCACCCACTACAGTAGCGGCCACGTTTGTCTTCAAAATATCACCATCAGCCACCGTCATGATATCCTGATCAAAAATGGTAAAGTCTGCCCGTTTACCCACTTCAATGCTGCCCTTGATACCCTCCTCAAAGGCACCAAAGGCTGCATCGAGCGTATACGAGCGCAACGTTTGCTCGCGGGTCATTTTCTCGGCAGGCTCATAGCCCCCCTCGGGCATACCCTTTAGTGTTTGTCGCGTTACCGAAGCGAAAAATGATGTCAAAGGGTTGATCGGTTCTACGGGTACGTCTGTGCCATTTACTATTTTTGTCCCCGACTTCAGCAACGTTTGCCACATGTAGGCGCCTTCTTTGATGCGCTTTTCACCGAGCCGATCGATGGCCCAGGGCCGATCGGAAGACAGGTGGTTTGCCTGCATCGCAGGAATAACACCTAGTTGCGCGAAACGCGGAATGTCGCTCGGTGCCAAATGCTGGGCATGCTCAATTCGATAGCGCACATCTTTTGCCTTATCAGGATTTTCATTAAAAGCCGCCTCATAACGATCTAGAATTTCACGGTTGGCACGATCACCAATTGCATGAGAGCAAATCTGGAAACCATATTTCAAACCTTCACGAGCGATTTTTGCAACTGTATCCATTGACAATGTAGCCATACCGCTAAAGTCTGGCCGATCAGAATAAGGCTCCAGCAACCACGCTCCGCGCGAGCCCAGCGCACCATCGCAGTTTAATTTGACAGATCGTATGGTCAGGTGACCCAGCGAATCGATCATGGGGCCCTGCCTGAAATGCTCATATACCAGAGGAGGATCGAATCCGGTAACCATTACGTACAAACCGATATCTAACTTATTTTGTTGTTTGAATTTCTTAAAAAGCGCGATGCTGTTGCGCGCGGCACCAGCATCATGAAAACTGGTAATACCATTGCGCAAGCAAGCTTTGATAGCCAGTTCTAATGCCTGTGCATCCGTTTCCTCTGTAGTTTCCGGAATGTGCTGTGCAATCAGCTGCTGTGCCCGCTCGTTGAAAAGCCCGGTTGGGTTACCCAATTCATCGCGTATGATTTCGCCACCCTCTTCGGTGTTTCTGCGCAACACTTCTACCGAAAGTTGGTTAACGCCTGCCATTTGCATGGCCTTGGCGTTTGCAAAACCTGCATGACCGCTGGCGTGTTTTAAAAACACTGGATTATTAGGCGATATCGCGCTCAACTGCTGATGCGTCTGAAATCCTTTCACCATTTTTTTCGGCTTGACATCCCACCTGTCTTGGTGCCAGCCTCTGCCTAATATCCACTGGCCCGGTTGTGCCTTGGCTACTGCCTCGCGCACGCGCTCTACCAATTCGTCATAGCTCTTCACGTCCATTAAATCAAGTTGCATCTCGTTGTAGCCCAATCCCATAATATGGCCATGCCCTTCGATAAAACCCGGTGTCATCGTGTTGCCCTTCAAATCAAAAACTTTCGTTTGGCCACCTTTAAATTCTGCCGCGCCTTGCTTTGAACCGACATACACAATCTTGTTTCCAATAACGGCAACGGCTTCCACAACGGGCTGCGAATCGCTCATCGTATAGATTTTACCTCCTTCGATGACCAGATCAGCAGGGGTACTTCTTTTGCCACACCCCGCAAGCATGGCAAACAACACAATCAGAAAAATATATCGCATAAATACGTTGATGTTGAAGTTAAATGTGATTTTAAATCTACTTGCATAAATCTACAATCACAAATCCGAAATGCGTTACTTTGCCTTACTCAAAATCTTTCAAACAGTTTATGAAGCGATTATTTTTGGCGCTGTCACTCGCCTGCGGACTGAAGGCATTGCGTGCACAAGAAGTGGGGCTGTCGTTCTCCTATTTCATTCCAAAAAACGGAGACTTCTCCACGCCTATCAGTCCGTTTTCTATTCGCGGTATAGGTGTGAACCTAAACCGCTTCGTTGCCATCGAAACTGGCGCTTCATTGTATCGTATGGCTGGTCTCAATATCAAAGATCTCCCTTTCGAGTCTGGCAACTCATTGCTAGGGCCCAATTTCACCATTTTGGTTCCTGCCGAGATTGTTTTTCAACTAAAAGGGCAACAGGTTGAATTTGACATCAAAGGCGGAGGTTTCTTCTTCTACGGTTTTGGGCAGAACCTGAACTACGGCAACATCGATCGAGCGATTCGTGCCCTTGAAAACTGGGACGTTGTGAACTCGAAACTCAGTGATGAAAACAATCCCGGCTTCGGCTACCATGTTGGA
>DHLV01000113.1:26916-28383 GCA_002405445.1 Flammeovirgaceae bacterium UBA4659
CGGCTACCATGTTGGAGCAGAACTGACGATTCCGGTGACCAGCCAGGTCAGTGTTTCGCTCGAGACAAACTACCTGATGGGGTCTGCCGATTTCCCTTTGAAAGGCAGTTACACCGGTGGTACGCTGAACGCCTTGCCACAAACCAAATCGGTTGACTACAAAGATGCAAAGGTTGATTTCACCGGTCTTGAGTTTTCAATTGGCCTGATTTTTAATGCAGCCGGTGGTGGCGGAAACAAGCCAAAGGCCAGAAGAAGGCGCTAGACTACTCCAAACGCAACACTTTTTCACCGGGTACAATGGCAAAAATCTGATCATCTTTTTTCGGCTTCAGCGAAGCCAGGCCAGTGAAAGCACCAAATGCGGGCAGCAGCCCTTTTTGTTTGCCAAAACAGAAGCATGGCAACACCACCGACTGTCTGCCCTTTCCTCGCAAACGAATGCCCGGGTGTACGTGTCCGCTGAGATTGTAAAAGCCTTGCGGCACGGTGTCAAGCTCCTGATGGGTCAACAACAGACTACCCAGGGTTATTTGCCGATGCAATTGAAAACCCTGGCGCTGGTATTGATACTCGCTGAGTATGTCATGATTGCCGATTATCAATTCAAAAACCGTGCTTTTGAAATGCCGAGTCAACTGCCCGATCACCTCCCACTCTTCGTTGTAGTGGCTGTGGAAAAGGTCACCCAAAAAAATCACCCGATCGGGCGCAGTTTTTTGCAAAAGCTCAATCATCCCCTCGGTGTTCTTTTCGTTTGCCTTTAATGGAACGGCAATTCCGGCTTTTCTGAAATGATTGATTTTGCCGAAGTGGACATCTGCCAGCAACAACGCACGGTACTGTGGCAAGTACAGCGCTTTTTGGGCAAGTAACTCCAACTGCTCACCGCTTATCAAAACTGTCATCCCCAGCAAAAAGACAAAAAAAAACATTTTTTACCCCACTATTGCCAATAAAAAATAGTAACAATTCCATAACATTGGGGTGCGAAAGCAGCGCTACCTTTGAACAATACTTTGAATTTGGTGTGAAGCAGACACCCGCGTTTTATTCGTTTTATGTTTGACTTAGAGACCTCGTACGCCATTCTGCTGATTCTTTGTTTGGTGGCGGTTTGCACTTTTGAATTTGTGAACGGTTTTCACGACACGGCCAACGCGGTGGCGACTGTCATTTATACACACAGTTTAAAGCCCTGGGCGGCCGTGGTCTGGTCAGGAATCTGCAACTTCGGTGGTGTGCTGATCGGAGGCATTACTGTAGCTATGGGAATTGTCAATTTGCTACCTGTAGAAACTTTAGTCGATCAAAACATTGCGCATAGCTTGGCGATGATATTGGCACTACTCTTCTCGGCAATTTTTTGGAATTTACTGACTTGGTATCTGGGAATACCCTGCTCCAGCAGCCACACGTTGTTTGGCTCAATTCTAGGCGTGGGATTAGCCTACTCATTTTTGCCGT
>DHLV01000113.1:28442-36605 GCA_002405445.1 Flammeovirgaceae bacterium UBA4659
TAATACCCTGCTCCAGCCGCCACACGTTGTTAGGATCAATTCTAGGCGTTGGATTAGCCTACTCATTTTTGCCAGAAGCTTCTGGCGCAGCTGTGAACTGGAGCAAAGCAGAGGAAATAGGTATCTCACTTCTCGTTTCACCTTTGTTCGGCTTTTCGATGACCATTGTGTTGATGTTTTTGCTGCGTTCATTTACCAAAAAATCTGAAATGGGCGAACTTCTATTCAAAGAACCCAAGAAAAATCAACCACCGCCATGGTGGATTCGTGGTATACTTCTTTTGACTTGCACCTCCGTCAGCATTGCGCATGGGGCCAACGATGGGCAAAAAGGGGTGGGCCTAGCAATGCTAGTTTTGATTGGGATTGTTCCAACTTATTTCGCGTTAAATGATGATATTGACATTTCGCGATTGCCGTCTTCGGTGACAATCGTGGAACAAGTTCTTTCGGCCGTAGACAGCACCGTGCTTTCCAAATCTCAGCAGGAAAAACTCGCGGTATCAATTACCAAGAATGCACATTTGAAACATATGTTTGATAGCATTCAAACATTGAGCGATATACCACGCAAAGAAAAATTTGAAATCCGTAAAGACGTAATGCTAGTTAGCCGCAACGTTGCCAAGTTACTTGAAGACGAAGACCTTCGCCTAAGCGAAAACGATCGAAAGAAATTAACAGCAAGTATCGAAGACATAAAGCAACTTACCGACTATGCACCCACCTGGGTTTTGTTGATGATTTCTCTTTCCCTGGGTATCGGCACCATGATTGGGTGGAAAAGAATTGTGAAGACAATTGGCGAAAAAATTGGAAAAGAACATCTTACCTATGCGCAAGGCGCCAGTTCAGAGCTTGTGGCTGCAAGTACAATAGGCGTATCATCGTATTTAGGTTTGCCGGTGAGCACCACCCATGTGCTGTCATCCGGTATTGCAGGAAGCATGGTTGCCAGCAAGGGCATTAAGAATTTGCAGCAAGATACGGTTCGCAATATTTTGATTGCATGGCTATTGACACTGCCCGTTGTAATGATTGTATCGGGTGGCTTGTTTTTGCTGTTTCGGTATCTTTTTTAACGCGCTGCGCGCATTAGCTTTGCAGTAGTTCCTTGGCATTCTCTCTTGCCTTAGCAGACGGTTTAGCACCCGAAATCATCTGTGCAATTTCATCGATGCGCTCACTTGGCGTAAGCGGCCTGATATGACTGACAGTTTTTGCTGTTGAGTTGTCTTTATACACAAAATAGTGAACCTCGCCTTTTGCGGCTATTTGCGGTAAATGGGTAATGGCAATCAATTGATGCTTCACTGCCATGTCCTTCATCATCCTGCCGAGCTGTAAGGCAATTTCTCCGGAGACACCCGTGTCGATCTCATCCAGGATGAGGGTGGGCAACGAACTCTTCTCCGCAAGGATATACTGAATTGCAAACATAAACCGGGAAAACTCTCCCCCTGATGCCACCTGGGCGAGTGCCCTCGGGGCAATTCCTTTGTTGGCGCTGAACAACAGTTCAATACTATCAATGCCTGAACCCGATGGGGCTACCGCGCGGTGGTCGATCTTGATGGTAGCATCAGGCATCCCCAGGTGTTTAAGCAACCCCGACAATTGCTTTGATAACGCAGCGAATGTTTTTTGTCGTGACTCAGAAAGTTTGACGCCCCAGTCTTCTACTTGTTTCTGGTGGCGTTTTACTGCTGCCTCAGATTGAGCCAGTTCGGTGTCTAGGTTAGATGACTTACGATATTTTTCTTCCAGTTGCTGCTGCAGCTGAAGCAGTTGGGTTACTGTGGTAGCGCGGTGTTTTTTCAACAACTGATAAATGGTGCTCAGCCTGTCGCGTGTCTCCTGCGCACGGCCGGGGTCAAACTCAACCCATTCTTCCTCTTTTTGAATCTCTTGGGCGATGTCTTCCAGTTCGATGCGCGCACTTTCAAAACGTTCCAGCAGTTTTTCATATACCGGTGAAAATGAAGCGATCGCATTGAGATGAGCGCGCACGGAACTAAGTGCAGTACGGACAGATACGTCCGCATTTTCAAGAATCGAATGTGCATTCACCAGGTTTAATTTGATCTCCTCGGCATGGTCCTGCACTTGCTGGTCGGCTTCCAGTGCCTGCATCTCCCCTTCCTTTAAATCAGCTTTTGAAAGCTCTTCCCACTGAAACCTGACAAAATCGTGCTCTTGCCTCAACGCCTCAGCTTCCTGTGCCAACGTTTCAAACCTGGCTTTTGCAGCGATGTAATCGCGCCAGACTTCTGTGTAAGCATTCAATATTCTTTCATTTCCGGCAAACGAATCAATCAATGACAATTGAAATCCTTTGTTTGCCAGGTCGAGTGTTTCGTGCTGGGAATGTATATGCAACAAGCGGTCGCCTACAGTACGCATAACATCGAGTGTCACAGGCGAATCGTTGATGAAAGCTCTGCTCTTTCCTCCCGGACTGACTTCCCTGCGAATCAAGGTTTGATCCTGATAGTCTAAATCGAGCCTTTCAAAAAGTGATTTCATCTTATATTCCGACACATCAAATAAACCTTCAACCGAGCACTTTTCGTTTTCATCCCAAAGTGTTTTTGCATCTGCGCGGTTGCCGAGCAGAAGCCCTATCGCGCCCAGCATGATGGATTTTCCCGCTCCTGTTTCACCGGTTACTACATTCAACTGGCGCGATGGGGTGATGTGCAACTCACGAATGAGTGCATAATTCTTGATGGTAAGACTCAACAGCATCTACGGGTAAAATTACTACTTGTATGCAGAATTTTGAAGGTCGGCCCTAAATTACCACACAGCTACTTCGGCAGAATTATCTGGTAAATATCCCGTTTGGGGTCTAGCTGCGTCAAAATATCAAAGGCCTCGCGCCTGATGTTCAGATTCCCGCCCTCAGAAAAAACCTTAGCCAACTCCGCGGCCTTGGCATCAAAAAAAGAAATCACAAAAATCGAAGTAGGGTGAATCGTCCATACCTTTTTAACATTCCGCAGCGCATCCAATATTTTCTCGCGGCTTTGGTCGGGGTTCTTGCTAAACGTATCTAAAGCCAGACGATGGTAGGCATAGCTATTTTTGCGCAGGTCTACCATTTGCGGGTTGTTCAAATTTTCCAGCAGGGCATTTCGGCTGCGTGTGCTGGCCAACGGTTGCCAGCCTGGCCTGCCCGAAGATTGCGCGTTATTCACCACAATCAATGCTTTCTGAATAAATTGAGTGCCACCCAACTCACTGAACGAATCATAATCCATGGCCAAAATCACGTATGCATAAAAGGCCAACATGGATGTGAGGTTGGTGATGAACGTATTGTCATTATACTCCAACGGCTGCGATTCGAGATAGTCAAACTCAAAATCCCGGTCGGCAAAGTTGAACAAAACACTTTCATAATTTGAGTTGTAGATCGGCCGTGCGATGGTAATTTGAGCGTTGGCTTTAAACTGCCCAATGGCAGGCATTTGTGTAATATTCAAGAAAATACCACACTCAATACGCTCGTGGTTTTTGTATGAATCGTTTGTCCACTTGCGGGTATTCAAAAACGTGCTGATGGAACGTTCCAAGTCTTTGAAAACAGAGCGGTCAGATGTTTGAATCTGACCTGCCTCGATGGTGACTTTACAATTCAACTCTTGACCATGGCCTACCCGTGGCAGCAGCCAAATAAGAGAACCAAAAATGAAGATGGTGCAGATCCTAATCATGATGAAATTCCTTTACAATTACATCAACGATGTCTTTTGCTACTTCTTTCTTAGACTTCAAACTATATTTCTTCTCGTCACCGGTTTTGCTGATGATTGAAATCTTATTCGTATCGTGCCGGAAACCAGCACCTGCATCATTTAAAGAGTTTAACACGATGAAGTCAAAATTTTTACTATTGATTTTTTTGAGGGCATTTGCTTTCTCATTTTCGGTTTCCAACGCAAAACCCACTACGATCTGGCCGTGATGTTTTTGTTTGCCCAGCAGCGCGGCAATATCAACCGTTTCGGTCAACTCTACCATTAGCCTTTCAGAGGTCTTTTTTATTTTCTGGACAGCTTTCGCCACGGGTTTGTAATCGGCCACTGCTGCCGAAAGCACTGCAATATCAGATTGCGCAAAAACCTTTGAACTTGCATTGTACATATCCTCCGCAGACATTACCCGGGAAACGTGCACATTTGCGTGTACCAACTGAAGGTGGGTAGGCCCCGTTATCAAATGGACGGAGGCTCCCCTGTGAGCCAACTCTTCGGCTATTGCAAAACCCATTTTGCCGCTGCTATGGTTGCCGATAAATCGAACGGGGTCAAGAGCTTCATACGTGGGCCCCGCGGTGACCAATGCATTTTTACCGGCAAGGGTTTTGGGTTGTCCAAAATAATTCGATACCGAAGCTAAGATTTCTTCGGGCTCGGCCATGCGGCCATCGCCCACCAGCCCGCTGGCCAATTCGCCATGATTTGTATTTATGTGATAATGACCGCGCGCGGTAAGCGTGTGAATATTGGTTTGTGTGGCCGCATGCTGCAGCATATCTAAATCCATGGCCGGTGCAAAAAATACCGGGCACCGCGCAGAGAGATATACTGCCAGAAGCAGGTTGTCACACACTCCATGGGCCATTTTTGCAATTGTGTTGGCACTAGCCGGGGCAATCACTAACGCATCAGCCCACAACCCCAATTCAACATGATTATTCCACCGGCCCTCGTTGTCACTTGTGAAGTCAGACAGAACCGGGTTTTTTGAAAGGGTAGAGAAAGTGAGTGGCGTGATGAAGTCTCGTGCGGCAGGTGTCATCACCACACGCACCGAGGCACCCGCTTTCACAAGCAGGCGAACCAGCACCGCAACCTTATAGGCAGCGATGCTGCCACTCACCGCCACAATGACTTTTTTGCCTGATATCATAAGGGTGAAGTGCTGTGATTCCGGGGTCTGCCACCGGGCAACAAAGAGTTAATCTGCTTTTTCTTCCTCTGCACCCTGCTCGCGCATCCGGTACGTGAGCTTACCCTCCAAAAACTCTTCTGTAGCAGTGGTTGTTGGCTTGGGCATACGCTCGTAAAACCTTGAAATTTCAATCTGTTCTCTGTTTTCAAAAACCTCCTCCAGATTATCAACGGTAGTGGCGAAATCTGCCAGTTTACCGTTCAACTCCTCTTTTAAATTCACAGCTATTTGGCGGGCTCGCTTCGATATGATTACAACCGACTCATACAAGTTGCCGGTGGGGGAATATATTTTATCAATGTCGCGGGTAATGATTGACGGTTGTGTTGCCATAGGATTCATGTTTAAGATTTGAGATTTGTTGTTGCGCTTGTTTTTTGTTTATTCAATTTTTCGAGGCTATCACTATAGTATGATTCGACTTCTTTGATGAAATTACTTTTTGGGTAGTTGTCTACCAGTTCCTTGTAAAACTCAACGGTTGATGCGTAGCGCTCGCGCTGCTTCGACAGAATGCTTTGCTGCGCCAGTTTATACTGCGCCACCACCTTCAAGTAGGTGATTTCCTCCAAATATTTTGAATCCGGAAATCCTTTCTTGAAATTCTCAAACGCAATTACGGCAGCCTGATAGTACTTTAGTTTGAGATACTGGCGGGCATTATCAAACCCTTTCTTCTCAAGCTTTTGCTGGGTGGCAGAAATCACTTCGTTCGCTTTCTCGGCAAACTTGCCGTACGGAAACTGATTCACGTATGTCTGCATTGCGCCCATGGCTTCGATGCTGCTTTTTTGATCTAGGTTTTCAGCCGGTGAAGCAACGAAAAGGCTATAAGCATACATGTAATAAGCTTCTTCAGCCATTTGGCTCCGACCGTAATTTTCAAAGAAAGTCTTGAACTGGTTGGATGCCAGCAAGTAGGTTTTTTCGTAAAACTGGCAATAAGCCAGATAGAACTCCACCTTCTCACCCTCCGGCAAACCGCGAACGATAGGCAGGATCTGCTCAAACAAAATAGCCGTGTGGTAATAGTCTTTCTTTTCGTAATAATGGAGACCCGCCTGGTATTTCACTTTCCAGTCATCACTTTTTTCGAACTTCCTGAACTGACTGCAGGCCGTTGCCAGCAAAACCGCCACGACAAGCACCGTCCATGATGGTTTATTTTGTGAAAGACAAGACAATTGGCGGAAAATCAAGGTTTTGACATCAAAATAGCCCGCAAATATAACTCTCGAGGGGCAATAATCAATATCTGGCATGGCTGAGACTTTAGTAGCCATAAGATGCAAGCCAAAGGGAATTTAGTTGTAACCCACGTGGCTACTTCCTGACAATGAGTTTGCGGGTAAGGATACCGTTGTTATTGAGGTAAACAGTGTAGAAGTATAGGCCGGGCATGAGCTCGTCTGCCAGAATTTTCACCCTTGTTTCGTCAGGCACCAGTTCGTATTCCCCCATGTCCTTACCTAAAACATTGTGTACTACTATCTTAGCCTGAATCGTCTCAGTGTGCAACTTGTAGTCGATGAATGCAATATCCTGAACGGGGTTGGGGTATACATCGTGGATGGTGATGTCTCTTGACTGGAACACAAACGACCGGCCCGGCTTGTCTTCGACCACCAGAGTTGAAGCGCGGCCTACAATTTCACTGGGGGCGGTTCGCGAAAAAACTTCGATCTTGATGGCAGCTTGCATGGCCTGAATGCCGGCTTCGAAGGTATAATGCAGGTCGCCAGCGGTCTCGCCCGGTTCCAGCTTTTTGGTGATTTCTTCAACATGAGCATCCCAACAAGTCGCCCCAAGGCAGAAATATCCCCTTTGGGTATCACCCCATTCCGACTTTACTACACGAATCACGTATGTGTGCGCCTTATCAGAAATATTTCTGACTCGGATAGGGATTCGCACAGTCTGATTGGGGGATAGTTGATAGGACTCGGCTGTTTCTGCGAGTTCGAAGCTTTGGGCGATGGAATGTGTTCCACCGACCAAAAGACCTATCAAAAAGGCCAAACGCTTCATGCCGTTTTTGAACCAGTGTTTTGATTTGTTACCCACTACACTGATTCAACGGTTAATGTACAAAAAATCTCGAGTATCAGTGCGAAACAGTGAAGAAATTTCGTTCAAACTGCAATTTTATGGGTTATGTTTTCGTTGGGGGTCGATTTTTCTTCACCACATCACCCTTGCGCGGGCGATCTTTGAGGCGCCACACAAAACCCTTCAGGCGTTCGTCAGCTTCTCTCAACTCGTGTACCGGGATCAATTTGGCATCAGGCTTCACGTAAAAACTTACGTTGTTGACTTTTCCTTGTTTGAAGTTGATGCGCATGTTGCTGCAGATCATCTTATTCATGCCCATGGTGATCAATAGTTTCAACACGAGGCTGTCAGTTTTTAGTACATCTTTTTCTTCAAGAGCGTAATAAAGGCTTTCGCCATTGCCCTGCACAATCACGTGGTGTATGTTGCGACCATCAAAGTAAGAAGTCATACGCCTGCCTTTGATCTGGTTAAAGTTCTGCATGGAATCCTGCGAAATCACAAATGAATTGTTGATCATGTAAATGCGATTGATCTTCTTGTTCTTCAGTAAGATCCGCATCGAGTCAGCCGTCATTTGGTTACCCTCGGTCCAAAGCACCGGATCGCGGTAGAAATACAAAGTAGAATCTGTGTTGACATACACCAGCGAATCGGCCGAGCCTTGCATATTGGTTTTGAAGATTTTTACATGGTGGTAAGCCAACAAACGCTTCTTCTTGGGGTCCACACTCTCGATGGACTTGAGTGTATCGGCTGATAGGAACAAAGTGTCGCCATCATCATCCACCTTGGCCAGGTAGGCGTTTCCATACACCTTCGATATACCGTTCTTTTTATCGTAAAACGCGTCATCTCCATAAATCGTCATGTTGTCTTCTTTAGACGTCATGGCCACACGCCCCTTGGTACGGTAAAATTTCTTTTTATCGTCCAGAAAATTTTGATCTCCCAACATTCGGTACGTGGGCGTTTCAAACAGGCCGCGTTCCAGTTGCGATGTTTTTGCAAGTGTATTGTATTCGCCACGCATGTAAATGGCCGACTTGCCGTCTTTACCTTTTACAAGGGTAGAATCGCGGAAGTAAACAATCCGGCTTTTTGAGCTGTACTGAAGTGTGTCTGAGGTCATGGTGTTGTCTTCATTTACGG
>DHLV01000113.1:36739-37150 GCA_002405445.1 Flammeovirgaceae bacterium UBA4659
AGGTGTTGTCTTCATTTACGCCCACCACATTTTTTTTGAATGAGGCCATGTTGGTATTCACATCATAATAGCCTTTGGTGCTGGTGAGTGTATTGGTAGTATCTACCAGCTTACCGCCATTGAAGTACCGGGCTTCGTTTTTTACCCGGTAGTAGTCGAGAAAATCGGTGTACAGTGTAGCCAGCCCCTTTTTTACAAACACCACATTCTTCCGAAGCCGTGCAATTTTGTTATTACCATCGTACTCCAAACCTTTGGAGGTAATATCAACGGAATCGCCATCTACAATGTGTACGTTACCAAAAGCATTCAGTTCATTTCGGTTTTAATAAAAGTGAGCAGAGTCGCAAAAGATCGTAGTTGTATTCTGTTCAAATACTACGTCTCCAACCAGCCGATCATATCGTTGGC
>DHLV01000275.1:0-1036 GCA_002405445.1 Flammeovirgaceae bacterium UBA4659
GAGAAAGAGTTGGGTTATTCGGGCCTGGCGTATGTGAACAACCTGGCACCCACGGCAGAATTGCGCCCTTTGGAGCGCGCCCAAACCGATGAGAAAGATCTCATGCCCTACACCACCCTGGTGGCGATTGAAGAACTGGCCATTCAACAACGGCTGGAACCCGGGCAGGTGTACTTGCAGTTGAAATCCGCCATCACCGATCCTCACCTAAAGGATCATATACGTAAATTCTACAGGTTGTGGTCTGTCAACCAATGGAAAAGAGAGCGAATCGCCCCGTCATTTCATTTGGACGAGATCAACGTAGATCCGCGCAGTTGGTGCAGGTTTCCGATATTATCGGGCAGCTTTGCAGAAGAACTTGCATTATTAGACAAACTTTAGTATTGCCACCATTTCGGTTAACTTGCACTCATCGCTATCTTTGCCACATTGATGAATAACCATTAAACCACTTCCAGATCAATGACTCTAACGGAAACCATGCTTAGCTATTTCATTTGGAATGGCGATCCAGAGATTTTCTCCATTGGCTTTTTCTCACTTAGGTGGTATGGGCTTTTGTTTGCACTTGGATTTTTGATCAGCCAACAGTTGTTGTTTTACATACACAAAACTGAAGGAAAACCGGAGCGCGATGTAGAAACACTCACGATCATCATGATTGCGGCCACCATTGTTGGGGCTCGTTTGGGCCATGTTATCTTTTATCAACCTGAAATGTTGTGGCAGCAACCCATGGCGGTTTTTGTTCCTTTCGAGTTCTCGTCCATTAAGTTCACCTCGTTTACATTTAAAACGCTGTTGGGCTCTATGTTGCCTGTCGCCATTGGTGTTTGGATCTACATGGAGATCAAAAAGAAGTCAAAAGCTGATTTGGTCGGATACGCGGTGGGCGGCATGGTGCTTTTGCTTGTGGCTGTGCGCTTTTTGCTGAAGCAAGACATTTCATCTTTCTTCCCAATCGAACTGGTAAATTTCAAGTTCACAGGTTTTGAAGGTCTGGCAAGCCATGGTGGAGCATTTGCTATTCTTT
>DHLV01000275.1:1215-4462 GCA_002405445.1 Flammeovirgaceae bacterium UBA4659
AAAAAAAGACCGGGTCAGTCTTATCTGCAGGTTTTAGACCGGATTGTGATTTTGGTTTTTCTCACTGGATCGCTCATACGCCTTGGAAACTTTTTCAATTCCGAAATAATCGGTAAACCGACAGATTCACCCACAGGTGTACTTTTCACCCATCGCTTATACGAAAGGATTATGCGTGGCAATGACGCTGACCCCAAATTCATTACTGATCTAACAATAGAACGTAGCAAAGAAGGTACCGTAAAGGCAGACGGCCGAGTACCCGTTACCTTGTATCTATTCTTTAAGTCTGGAACGGCTCAAGAAAGAGTCAATGCCTTTTTGAGTTACGATGTAAAAGATGCGTTGAATGCAGAATCAGAGTTTTTTGCCGAAGGTGTAAATCCACTCAACTACCAGGTGGTACAACAACCCGATGGAACCTTTGCCGCAAAAATTCAAACCACGGGAATTGTCCGGCATCCATCGCAGTTGTACGAGTCGATTTCGTGTTTCCTGTTGTTCGCATTCTTCTGGTGGTATTGGTCGAAGTACAAAAACAATCTGCCGGAGGGTCGTATCTTCGGTTGGTTTATGGTCATACTTTGGGGCCTGAGGTTCATGTATGAGTTCCTGAAAGAAAACCAGGTTGCATTTGAAGATAAGTTGGATTTCAACATGGGGCAAATTTTGAGCGTGCCATTGTTTATTGCTGGTGTTTGGGTGCTGGCCCGCTCATACAGAAAAAACGCGCATTAAGAAAACAATGTGACGCTGCCTGCACAAAAGTTTGTTGGTGAATGGGGTTACGTTCTGGCGGTATTGTTTGCTTCTGTTGTAAATGCTCAAACACCGGCAAACTCGGCATCGGACGCAGCTTTTGATGGTAAGTTGATGACAGTGGGCCGTGTGATCATCATCGGCAACAAGAAAACCAAAGACAGAATCATTTCAAGGGAGCTTTCACTGAAACCGGGGGATACCATCCGGATGAATAAAGTTGCAGAGACCTTGCTTTTGGACAAACGGAAGATTTACAATCTCCGCCTTTTCAACTTAGTCAATATACGAATTCTGGAAATCCCTCCTGCTACCATCGACCTGCTTGTAGAAGTTGAAGAACGTTGGTACACGTGGCCAGCACCGATTTTCGAGCTCTCAGATCGTAATTTCAACGAGTGGTGGCAAAACTACAACCACGACTTCAACCGTGTCAATTACGGCATCAAACTCGACCAATACAATGTGCGCGGACGAAATGAAACCCTTCGGCTTCAAGCCCAATTTGGTTTCAGCCAGCGGTTTGAGTTAAGTTATACGATACCCTACATCGACAAAAAGCAAAAACAGGGACTTGTATTTGAGTATAGTTATTCCAACCCCCGAAACCTGGCTTTTTTCACAAACGATCATAAACTGGAGTTTGTGCGTGGCTCCAGCGCACTGCGCACGTCACAAGCCATCGGTATCGGGTATACGTATCGCAAAAACTTTTTCGAAATCCATCAGCTATTTGTTGGCTACCGCAATTCTGTCATCAAAGACACGATCGAATCCCTCAATGATAATTATTTTGGTGCAAACTCATTTTTGAAACAACGTTATGCCAGCTTTCAATACCAATTCAAATCAGAGCACCGCGATGTGATTTTGTATCCGTTAAAAGGATATCAAATCACGGTGACATTACAACGAAATGGACTTGGATTTGAAGGCAACGTCAATCAATGGATCGCCAATGCAACGTACGCGCACCACTGGGATCTGGGCAAAAGTTTCTATTTGTCAAATTTTACGGCCGGTTATCTGAGCAACCCTGATCAACCGTACAATCTGTTCAGTGCACTTGGTTACCAACGGCAAATTGTACGCGGGTACGAAGTGTATGTGATTGAGGGTCCTCGCTTTGTTGTGAACAAGACCACATTTAAAAAAAGGATTTTTTCAAAAACTTGGCGTTGGGAGGAATCTCCACTTGAGCAATTCAGGCATCTCCCTTTTGCGGTATATCTGAAGGTTTTTGGAGATTGGGGCTATGTGGAAAACTACCCCTATTACCGGGAAAAGCAAATCAACACCCGCCTGGCCAACAAGATATTGGCCGGGTACGGCAGTGGCCTTGACCTGGTGATGCCCTATGACGTAGTATTCAGATTTGAATACACATTTACGGCAGAAGGCACGCAAGGATTCGTATTCAACATCAAGAAAGAATTCTAAAATCTATTTTTATATTTACACACGCATCGGAGACATTTTCTGAGGCACGCCCCGTATCGTCCGTAATCGCTGCTCCGCAACACATGAAACGTTGTGAAATATCTCATTAGTGTATTTGTCTTTATTGGCTTCAACGGTTTTGCACAAAGCGCACAAACATTGATGGGCGCGAAGCAAATGGGAATGGCCTATGCTTCTGCAGCTACCCAAGATGAGTGGGGTCTTTGGAATAACATTGCCGGCCTTGCAAGTCAGCAATCTGCTGCGGCCAGTGTTGCTTATGAAGTAACACCCACGCTGATCGGTGCCAATCGCATGGCGTTATCCGCTGCTGTGCCCGGCCGATGGGGTGTAGTGGGTGCCGGTGCATTTCGTTTTGGCGACCAGGTGTATTCAGAGCAAATCGTAAGCATTGGCATAGCACACCGTGTAGGCATCACATCTTTGGGTGCCAAACTGAACTGGGTTCAATACAGGGCAGATGGATTTGGTGTGCAGTCAGTAGCCGTTATTGACGTTGGAGGCATCACCCAACTGACCAGGCACATGAGCATCGGTGCTTATATCACCAACCTCACACAATCATCATTCGCATCGTCTGACAGCTACCGGCTGCCAACGCGGCTTGTGGTTGGCGTCAATTTTCAACTGACAGACGCAGTCATTGTTTCTACCGAACTTGAGAAAGACCTTGACTATAAACCGATCTTTAAGGCAGGCATGAACTACGAAGCCATCAAAAATTTTTTTATTCGGAGTGGTTTTAATTTTTATCCGCAAAATTTTTATCTGGGATTAGGCACTAAAAGGAAGACAATGACTGTAGACTATGCAGTCAGATTTAATCATTTTTTGGGAAGCACACACCAAATCGCAGTGACAATCTACTGGGGTAAATCACAGAACAAATGAAATGGTTGATGCCTTTCCTGGTACTGGTGGTACATGGTCAGGGTTTTTCACAGGATATCCGGCCAAAAGAAATTGACCCTTCGTCATTAGTTGATGAGATTTTTGCGATGCAAGACGTAAACATCAACTATCAGGA
>DHLV01000169.1 GCA_002405445.1 Flammeovirgaceae bacterium UBA4659
GTTGAATTCATCGGCAACGTGAACAGGCGGTTCATCGACTGGGTGCAGCAGAGCGGACCTTTGAATCGGGTGACTCGTTTTGTTACCCACATGCCCCATGCGCAGGTATTGGGAAAATATGGAACCACCGACTTGCAGCTTTTGGTCTTAGCGCACACGGCTATTGCACCGGGTAATCTTCCGGGAAAATTCTTTGAATACCTCGCCTCGGGAAATCCCATCCTCGCCATCGGCCCACCCGATGGAGATGCGGCACAAATTCTTCGCGAGACGAAAGCCGGGGTTATGGTCGATCGGGGTGACCGGGCCGGCCTGCGGGCGGCATTGGAGACATATATTTCAAAATGGGAGCAAGGCGGAGTTACCGACAACCGATCGGTGGGTCGTTTTAGCCGGAAGGCGCTTACGCAGCAACTGGTAGAAATCATTCAAACGGTGCTAAAATGATTTCGGCTCGATTCATTAAGAGGTCATTGATCTACACGGTAGCCGGTGCCTTACCGATGGCAAGTGCGATTATTCTTCTTCCGTTCTACATCAAATTTCTCTCTGTTGAGCTGTATGGCGTACTTTCCCTCTATCTCGCGTTGACTCTGATTTGTCAGATACTCATCACCTTCACGTTCGATACCTCCATTTACATCAAGTTTCAGGAGCTACGCCATGATCCGGTTGGGCTGCGGAAGTATCTCTCTTCCGTTTATGCCTGGATGTTGGTGGCAGGCGTTATTCTGGTTAGCGTATCCGCGGCAATCGGACCTATTATTTTTTCGAAGTGGGTGAAACTGGAAGGCTCGCACTTTTTTCCATATGGTTTTTTGTCGGTAGCTACCGCTGTTTTTCAATCCATGTTCAAGGTGCATACCAGTCTGTTGCAAGCGAAAGAAGAACCAACGAAGTTCTTTTGGTCAAACCTCTTGTCGTTTTCTTTGATTGCGGTATTGACCGTTGCCGGATTATCGTGGGCGCCAAACTCATTGTTTGGCCCAATTGGCGGTCGATTTTTGGCAGTGGCGCTGTCAGGAACATGGGCGCTGTCAGGAATAATCAAAAATTATGGTTGGCACGTCCACTGGGGTTCACTTCGTTCAACTCGCTCATTTAATGTATCGTCTCTGATCTATCAAGTTCAGCAGTGGGTGATTAACTACCTGGACAGGCCTATTTTGTTTTTGCTGGTGTCTTTGCAAACACTTGGTATCTACGACTTTGCTTTTAAATGCTTGTTGCTGATTGATCTTATCATGGTTGGGTTGCACAATTCATTTTACCCGAGGGTAATTCAAACCGTTATGGCACAAGAAAGTAAGCACACCAGTGTTGAGGTGAACCGATACTACCATGGACTGATTGCGGTAACCATGCTTCTCGTTACCGGGGCAATTCTTGTTTTTCCGATTCTGGGTTATACCGGCATTATCCGCCAGGGATACGAGGGCGCGTTTGCGATCATCCCCTACCTGGCAGTCACGTATTTGCTTAAGAGTGTACGGTACTATTTCAATTTTCCGTACGGTGCCCTGCAATACGCGCAGCCTCTTCCAGGGTACTACCTGTTCGTAACTGCGGTGAAATTCCTTTTGATTTTTTTGTTGGTGCCACAATGGGGCATACCCGGATTAGTCGGGGCAGCCTTGACAAGCTCTTTACTCGAGTTGCTTCTCCTGAAACATGGGTTGCGATCCAGGTTTGAGTTTCAGTTTAATGCAGGTAAAATCCTGATTGCCCCTGTGTTCATGGCAGCCGTCATCCTTGCCAATGAAGTGCTTTTTACTCAAAAGTGGCTGGCTCACCTGATTAATATGGGGGTGGCCATTAGCATTTTGTTATGGTTGTATCGACATGAGATCCGATTTTTGAAATGGGCAAAGTCATGAAGTTTGCTCTGGCCAGATTCTTTCGTTCCGTAAATGCCAACCTGATTTACATCCGGTGTTTTCCGGTCTTCCAACTTCTCAAAGTGATGCGGTGGGTATCCGTGCAGGTGTACAAGCGGTGGAAGATCAGTGACCGGGAAGTAGTCATTCGGAATTTTGATCGGGATATCGAAATGAACCTGGATCCGCGATTCTCCATGGGCGCTATTTTGTTTTGGACCGGTTTTCACGAAGTGAAAGAACTTTTGTTTTTGCATTCTTTTTTAAAGCCACCTCATGTCGTTCTCGATGTTGGGGCCAATCAGGGTGAATTCAGTTTGTTTACCGCCAAGCGTGTTTCGGCTGGGGGCGTGTATGCGTTTGAACCCTTACCGAACATGTTTCAGCGCCTTTCTACCAATATCAAAGTCAATGGATATCAGCATGTGAAAGCCCTGGAACTAGCCATTGGCAAGACAGATGGCAGGCTGACCATCGTGGACCCCTCAACAGATAATGAAGGTGTTGCTTCTGCTTATTGGAATGGCCAAACGGGCAGGCGTTTTGAGGTAAACATGCGGTCGCTGGATTCGTGCTGGCTCGAGTTTCAGTGGCCACGGGTCGATCTGATCAAACTGGACATTGAGGGCGGTGAATGGTTCGCCTTGCAGGGGGCCCAGCAGATTCTTGAAACGTTTCGCCCCACCGTATTGATTGAATTCAACGCTAGGAGTTATGCCGCAGCAGGTTATACAACGGCAGATGTCGACCATTTTTTGATGGATCTTGGCTATCAGAGATATGCGATTAGTAAAACCGGAAAGTTGATCGTGGCCAAAACGATTCCTGATTTTAATAACCTGGTATACCAACCTAAATGAGAATACTGTTTATCACACCCTGGTATCCGGATGACGCTCGCCCGAATCATGGAATCTTTATTCGTGAATTGGCCGTTGCGCTGGTCGAGGAGGGAAATCAGTTGGTGGTGATATCAACGAAAGTCGACTATGGTAGCTTCAATTTTTTTTCTCAATCAGTTGATATAACGGTTAGTGAAGGGGTTGAAGAGCATCGGCTGGTGATGCAGCGATCAATTCCGATTGTTAATCAAGGGCTGTACCTGCGGTCGTCACTTCGCTACGCCAGGAAGATTGCTGAATCTTTTCGTCCGGATGTTGTTCATGGCATGATCGGATATCCGGGTGCTGTGTTGGCTGTGTCAGTGGCGAGGGCCATCGGTTGTCGGTCAGTTGTAACGGAGCACACCCGCATCACCAATAATTTCAGAAGCTGGCCTCAAAAGTTTTTGACGGTTAACGCCCTTAAACAAGCCAACCGCGTAACCACCGTCAGTCGTTTCATGGCGGATGAGATTCAAGGTTTGATTGGCCGCCCCATCACGATCGTTCCCAATTTTATTGATCCCAAACGATACAAAGTCAAGTCGACTGAAAAGGGCAAGCATGTGGTAAACATCGGGTTCCTGGGAGGATTGGATACCGAGGTTAAAGGTTTGGATGTTTTGTTGAAAGCCTTGGCGTATTGCGATTTTGATTACGTTCTGCACATAGGAGGAGAGGGCAAGCTTCGCTTGAATTATGAGCAATTGGCCTCTGATCTGGGGGTGAAAGGGTGCTGTCGTTTCTACGGTTTGGTGCGTCATGGGGAAGTACCCGAATTTCTTGCGAGCCTTGATTTTTTTGTGTGCTCCAGTCGTTTCGAAAGCTTTGGCCTCGTGGGTCTTGAGGCGCTGGCATCGGGCGTGCCGGTGGTTGCCACGCGGTGTGGTGGTACACAGGATTTTGTCTCCGACCAGACCGGAATACTGGTGGAACCTGACGATGTGAGTTCCCTGACCCTTGGATTAAATCAAATGCACCAGCGCTTCCGAGAGTTTGTGCCGAACGATTTACGTCAACTGGTTATTGAACGGTTTGGTAAATCAGCTAATGTGGCCGAGTGGCAGAGGCTTTATTCCAGCGTTGAATAAAGTTGCGTAAGTGCACGTGCTGATTTTTCCCAACTAAATTCACCTTCCGTGGTGGCTTTAAATCCATTCGTTCCCATCTCCTTCCGAAGCTCCATATCCTGCTGCAGCCTTTCCACCTGACGGGCAAAGTCTTTCGGGTTGCTGGCTTCAAACACCAATCCTGCTTGCGCAGCCTCCACAATTCGTTTCAAGGGTTTGCATGAGCTAACCAAAACAGGTTTTCCCGCCATCATGCTTTGAAAGAGTTTGTGCGGTACACCGTTTTCGTTTTGGGCATTGGACTTGTGGGGAATGACGTTGACGTCCGCCATTTTCATGTAACTGAATACCTTTGAAAATGGCTGGTGACCGAGTAAAAAGACCCGCTCGCTCAGGTTAAGCGCCTTTATCTGCCGTGTCAGTTCGGCAACCGCTGCATCACTGCCTCCACCGACAATAACCAGTGCAGTCTGGGGTGATTTAATCTCAGCCATGCCGGTCACGGCCGTATCAACTCCGCGATGAGGCCCTAACCCGCCAACATACGCCAAAATGAACTTTTCCTTGAATTTTTCATAAATCCTGTCATCCAGATTTTGGTGTAGAAAATCTGTGGACTCCGTATTTGACACCACACTAACTTTGTTCGGATCAATCGAATACTTGCGCAGCATGTTGGCACGCATTTCATCAACTACAGCAATAATCGCATCGCTACCTTCAACCGCCTGCTTCTCCCAGTGCAGCCAACGTTTGGTGTTCATGAACAACTTGTTTTTTAGCCGTACCACCCATCCCGTTTTCCAGGCAAACCAAAGCGGCAGAGCTTCCGGGTAATTCTCGTGCATGTCAAAAATGACTTTTACCCCGCAATGCCGTTTGAGAATAAGGGCTGTGCCCACCAGTGGCAGGTCGTGCACATGCACGATTTTGATGTTGTGTAGACGGATGAGACTTTTTGCCTTCCGATAGAAAATCGGGTGAACAAAGAAGGTGGACATGATCACATCCCAAAAGGCAAGCCCGTAGTTGCTCTTACCAGCATCAATCCGGTGGATGGTTAGACCGTCCTGAGTTTCATAGCTGACTTCATTTTTTCTCCGCAGAGATAAGAGTTCAATAGATTGATTTGCCTGAGTCAGTGATTTTATCTCCTTCTTAACCCGAATATCTTCGGGGTAAGTTGAGTTTAGGACCATGAGGACTGGTGGCATTTAAAAATCAAAAATCAATTAATTATTTAAAGCCAACGGTTCCTAGATCAAACGTTACTAGATGGTAAAAAGCTTGTTGATCTCTTCTTGAGTTATCGGTCGATCGTAAAAACGTAAGTCATCCACAAGGCCTTTGTAAAATCGAACAAGCTGGCCTCGGCAGCCTACTGTGATGTGGCTCGTGTTAGTTTTAGCGCAAGCGCTCCCAATTGTGGTGTCCGTGACTTCAGATACTAAAACTTTATCCACATACAGCTTCAACAAGTTTCCATTTTTTACAAGCACCACATGGTAGTATTTATCGCCTGTCACGACATTTGACGAAAGAGTCGGTATGTTGCCGCAGGACGATCCATCATATCTAGCCAGAAAGAATCGGTCGGGAACAGGTGAGAGGCTGTTCGTATAGGAGATTGAAAAGGGATATCCTTCCGAATTTCCAACCCATTTTCGAACAATATCAAAGATTTGATTTGTGGGCTGGTTTTGAGCTGAGGCAGGAGATGCCCAAAGCGAAATACTGAAATTGGCTTCGTTAGGAAAATTTAGATGATCAACTGACGGAATGGAAACGTAGTCATCAATCCCGTCAAAAAGCAACGCATATTGTCCGCTATTGGTGTGATCGATTCCTGGTATTGCATTGAAAATAGTTCCATTGTTTGCATTAGGACTGGTGTCAACTGCCGAGGCATCAAAAAGATACTCACCGACAAGGCCGTTTTTTAATGTGTTGTTACTGATAGAAACAGTCAAACTCTGATCACTTTCAAAACCATTGGGTAACGGGTCAACTGAAATAAGAATTGTTTCGGTTGGCTCACTGATATTATCTAAATTAACCGAGATGTTAAACTCTGCAGACGAAGAATTTGGAGCAAAATTTAGGACAAGGCCATCACTGCTCAAATTTGGTTCAGTTGAATAGTCAACTCCTGAAGTAGCGGTTCCTTGAAATCGCAGACGAATTGACGTTGGCTGCTCAATTGGTGTTGATAAGATCAATACGTACTTTTTTCGTTTTAGCCCCTCCTCCACGGTTGAACTTGTTTCGTTAAACGTAATACGATTCGGGGGGGTTGGGTCATCTTTCTCTTTTTTGCAGGATGAGTTAAAAAGAATGCCCAAAAGGGCAAC
>DHLV01000256.1:0-4642 GCA_002405445.1 Flammeovirgaceae bacterium UBA4659
GTTCTACTTAATAATGCGCAACGTTAACTGTAAATCCGTTTCCATTTACTTCCATGCAGAATACTTCGGACAACGCTTTTGTAACACAGAGGAAATGAAAGCGACACGTCTTTTCTTCGAGCGCGCCAAGAAAGGTTTTCGCGCAATGGGTTACGTTAGGGCAACAGCCACGCAACTCATTCGGGAACTTTGCTTATCGGAGCAAACTGACCGGCTCATCACGTTTTTTCGTCTGTTAAATGTGCTCGCAACATCGAAAGAAGTACAGACGCTCAACAAATATCCGGCACCGGAGTCAACCGTTGAAAGCAAACGCATGAATGATATCCTTCAATTCACTTTCCAACAAAGTCATCGAAAAATTTACATTCGCGAAGTAGCAGAGGTGGCACACCTGTCGGCAGAGGCTTTCTGCCGGTACTTCAAGCTACGAACGCGAAAAACATACACCACTTTTTTAAATGATGTGCGCGTAAGCAACGCATGTCGCCTGCTGGCCAACCGTGCCGGAAAAATAGAAGATGTTTGTTTTGAGACCGGTTTTCAAAACATTTCAAACTTTAACCGAATCTTCAAAAAAGCAATGGGAGTCACCCCCTCGCGCTACGCAAGGTTACATGATGTTTAGCTACGTTACCCAATATAGTGTCTGTGGCTTCACTGGGTTCACAAAGGGTTCGTTGTTTTGCTGCGAAATGGCCCACAATCGCTTGATCTCATAGTACCACCTTGCCTGCAGATCGGGGTCACCAATCAACGACAGCGTAGGCTTTGAGGCAAGGCCCTCGCTCAGCTTATTGAAGACTCCCAAATCCTGGCCAATAAACTGCTTCCCCAGCTTTTTCAATGGCAGCCACAATAAATTGGCAAGTGCAATGTCGGTGTAGAAGATGTGCGTCAGCTCAGTCTGTTTTTGGTTGAGCGGGGTGAGGCATGTGATAGACACTACCTGGTTTTTTTTTCCTACCAAAATATGCTCTGTTCTCACGCCCGGTATCTCGAACGTAATCTCGGTACTCGTGCCGCCTTTCAAGATGCCGTACCCTTTTGAGTTGGAAGATGGCGTGTGCCGAACCATTTTGAAACCCATTGCGGTGGGCTCGAATTTTTTTTCCTTCAACTTCAGCTTTTTGGCCGATCGCCAATACCACGATTGGTGCACAAACGTAACGTGTGCCGGATCAATCAACCCGACCACAGAATGGTCAATGTCTGCAGGCATCACAACGGTTTCTACATGTTTGAATTTCTGGCCTGCGTTTAACACAAGACTAGGTGGTGGTACCACCGGTTTGATGTTGGGCAGCTTTTTCTCTGGGATGTAGACCCAAACGGTGTCGTTGATTTCGGCCAGCGGGTATTGAAAAACTTTAATCTTCGATGCATCGAAAGAGGCATCAGGCGGCATGGCCGGTATGCCGGTGCAGGTGCCTGTTGTATCGAATTGCCACCCATGGTAGCAGCATTGAATGATGTCGTCTTTAAACCACCCGTGCGAAAGGGGCACTCCGCGGTGCGGGCAATTATCGCGCAGCGCAAAGGCCTTGCCATTGGCATCGCGCCCAAAGACAATCTTCTCACCACAAATTTCCTTACCTACCAGCTTTCCTTTCTTTAAAAAAGAAGTGTGGAACGCCAGATACCAGAGGTTTTTGAGATACAGTGAATGGTCTGTCATAGTGCAAAGAAAATGAAAATAAACTGAGTTTATACATCCTGCTGTGGCCGCACGAACACAGACTCGTACAACATGTCGGCTTGTGCCTACCGTGCATCGTTCATCACTGCCATCAACTTTGGCGCAAAACAACGCGTAATCTGTCCGGGCACTGTTTTACCACCTTTGAAAAATCAATTTTCAATCAACTTCCATTCATTGGAAGGCGGCACCTGAGTCGCATCAGTTTTCGCCCGGGATTCTCAAGCCGGATACCTTCAGGCAATCAATCGGGCACGGCTCTTTAAAGAAACTTCACCACGTATAGCTTTAACAAATCGGGTGAGTTTGTGCAGCCGTTTTGTTGGTTGGCAACTGCGTGCAATGTTGAGTACACCATTGCGCCCGAACGGGCAATACCTGTTTCATGCTCGAATATTGTGTCGAAAAGATTGACCCGGCTTTTGTGCCTGCTTGTTGGAATCCTGTGCCATGTTTTAGTGGTCTCTGAAAACTTCTAACTTTGATGATGATTGCGGGAGCCATCTTATAAGCATGCAGTTTGGAAAGGTTGCCACCTCAATTTGAAAATTGTGATACCAATGCGTTTGATAAAATATTTTTTGGTTGTGGTGGTAATGTTGCTGAGTTGCGCCTCCAACCACAACCCCGTAGATAATACCCCACCATTGGTGCCTGCGTTTGCCAAAGGTGCAGACGTTGGCTGGCTGACCGAGATGGAAGCTTCCGGGGTAAAATTTTTTGATGCGAATGGCACTCAAAAAGAATGTATGAAGTTGCTGCAGTCCAAAGGCATCAACTCCATTCGTTTGCGCGCATGGGTCAATCCGCAAAAAGGTTGGAATAATACACGCGATGTAGTAGTGAAATCGCTCCGCGCCAAGCAACTGGGTATGCGGTTGATGATCGACTTTCATTACAGTGATGATTGGGCCGATCCGGGAAAACAAAATATACCGGGCGCCTGGACCGCTATGTCATTCAATGATATGAAAACGGCTCTACACAACTACACAAAAAACGTGATGGACACCTTGAAGACCGTGGGCATCACACCAGAATGGGTGCAAGTAGGCAACGAAACCAATGATGGAATGCTTTGGGAGGTTGGACGCGCCTCAAAGTCCATGTCCAACTTTGCCGGTTTTATCAAAGCGGGTTACGATGCAGTCAAGGAAGTGAGTCCAACCAGTCAAGTGATTGTTCATTTATCAAACGGACATGACAATGGTTTGTTCCGATGGATGTTTGATGGGTTAAAAAATAACGGAGCGAAGTGGGACATCATTGGGCTATCGCTGTACCCCACGTGGGCGCCCGGGGGTGTTAATGAGTGGGCCATGGCCAACGCGCGGTGCCTTGCCAACATGAACGACCTGGTGGCGCGTTACAACACGCCTGTGATGGTGGTGGAGGTGGGCATGCCGGCCGACCAGCCAGGTCTCTGCAATCTTTTTTTGAAAGACATTATTGCCAAAACAAAAAGCGTGAGTAACAATAACGGTTTGGGCGTTTTTTATTGGGAGCCGCAGAGCTATGCCAAATGGCAAGGCTATGGATTAGGGGCTTTTGATGATGCAGGCAAGCCAACGGTGGCGATGGATGCATTTTTAGAGTGAACTATTTCTGCACAGCAGCCGTTACACGCTGCACCAACTCCCCTATTTTTCCGGAATCCAGCCAGCGCGCCACAATCACCAAGTCGTGCTCTTGGTCTATTACAATATAGTTGCCACCAAAGCCATCTGCATAAAACACGTTTTTTGAAACGCCATTTCCGAGGTTGCCCTTCACGTTAGTCCACCACATAAAACCATAGGCGGGATTGGGAATTGAAGGCTGCCGTGCTGCGTTTACCCATCGTTCTGAAATCAGTTGAAGGTTTCTCCACTTCCCGTTACGGGCGAACAGCAAACCAAAGCGCGCGTGGTCAAGCGTGTTGATAAACAAGCCGCCACCAAAGTGACCACCTCCGCTCACCGACTGCACCATTTGTCCATCCACGTTTACAAACGAGTTGTCATAGCCATGCCAGCGCCACGTAGCAGATGCACCAATGGGATCCATGATTTTCTCTTTCAGCAAAACTGGCAACGGCTTGCGCCACACTTGCAGCAACGAATAAGCGAGTAAGTTCACTCTTACATCGTTGTATTCAAACACCGAACCAGGCTCAACCAGTTTTCGGTTCTTCCAATCGTCAATGCCACCCTCTTTGGGTGGCCGATCGGCCCAATCGCAAAAGTCGAAAAGGCATCCTGACCAATCGCTGGACTGTGTGAGCAGGTGCCGCCAAGTAATTTTGCGGTTGTGGGCTTCGTCAAATTTCCCTTCAACATCATTCACCACCGGGTCATCTATTTTTCGAATCAACCGTTGGTCATAGGCTAATCCGGCTACGGTGGATAAATAGCTCTTGGTCACGCTGAAGGTCATATCCACGCGGGTTACATCACCCCATTGCGCTACAATGTACCCATTCCTGATAATGACACCTGCAGGCTTGCCGCGATGTTTGAACGGTCCAAAGAAGCGGTAACCGGGCTCGGCTGAATATGCTTTGAGGCATGCCATGCGCAAGTCCGTTTCTACTTTGTTCTCATTCCTAATGGCAAACTTCACCGCACTGTCCAATAGCGCTGCATTCATCCTCACTTCGCTCGGCTTTTTTGTTTGCCAAATCGAATCAGGAAAATAAGCCTGCGATTGGCTTACCGCTGGATTTTCCAAGGCTAGAGCAAACACCAAAAAGCCGAAAAAAGATTTTAAAATGAAAATGGTAGAGGACATTCGTGTTGTCATTGTTGTTGCTGCTGTTGCTGACGCAATTTGTAAGAATCGTATATTTCTGCAATGCCTTTTTTGAAATAAGCTTGCTGCTCAGGTGTTACTTCTTTCGGCACAAGTTGGTGCTCAGAAAATACTTCGGTACTGAACTGCACCGTGACCTCGAGCAAATGCTCA
>DHLV01000256.1:4880-5690 GCA_002405445.1 Flammeovirgaceae bacterium UBA4659
TATACCCACCCACCCTACATCGGGCAACCATGCCTCTACCCACGCGTGTGTGGCACCCTCTCCGCGCCACTCGTGATTGCCCGGACAAATGTAACCACTCACGTAGCGGCACGGCACTCCGCACAACCGCATCATGTATAGCAACAGATGCGCAAAATCTTGACACACACCTGCCCGCAAACTCCAAATCTCATCAATGTCCGTATCTACCGTGGTGACACCTTTTTTATACTCAAAGTTTTGGTAGATGAACTCGGATAGCCTTAGCAGTTCATCCAGAGGATGTTCGTTTGAATTCAAATGCACTGCACTTTCGATGGCAGATTGGTTTCGTGTGGCCTCAGCATACAAGTAATCGTGCCACTTCATTTGCCATTTGTTTAATGACAATTCGGTCCAAACGCTTGAAGCAAGCTGCCGGGGCGGCAGCAACCGTTCTCGAATTTCCACCCGGCAAAAACTTTCTATTGACAACTCACGGTGTGGTTGAATGATGGTAAAAAAGCCAGTTGTATTCTCGAAGTAGTCTTGAAAGGTAAACACTGGCGGGTTGCCCGAAATCACGAGGCGATGGTCAACTATGTGTTGAAGTTCATCTTCAAGTGGATACAACTTAATTTGGTTGGCAGAATCAACCACCCAATGCGGATAATGGTAATGCGTGCGATGGTGGATGTAAAGAACGGGCATGTTTCGTTTTAGCGGCCTTTAGGAATAACCAAAGTATAATGTGGCCAAGCGTTGATTAAAATAGAACAATTTTGAGCGAAGGTCGGGTATTAATTTCTCAATTGCTACAATGGGGTTTTG
>DHLV01000256.1:5792-10902 GCA_002405445.1 Flammeovirgaceae bacterium UBA4659
AATTTCTCAATTGCCAAAATGGGGTTTTGATGTTGATAAGCCCCAGTAGATTCGTTCATTTCGCGTATCAATCCACCAATTTCGTTGAAGTACTCTGCTTTTGAAACTGGCAACAGTCGCTGAAAGTAACGGTCCATTTGCGCCAAACAATAGCTGGCCGAATGAGGAAATTGTAAGTTGTACAACACCTGATGGATGACTTCTTCTACTTGCAAGGCATTTTTGTAATACTTGGTATGGAATTCATAACCTGACAGTGCGTACAACAAATACTTCCATTGCACCGAGGCTTGATCGGTCTTCTCCATTTGCTTTCGTTTGAACTCCAAAATATCCAAGCATTGTAAGCACCGCTCCATGTATTTGCCTAAATTCAAAAATGTATAGCCTTCACCACGGTTCATGGTGACATCTACCGTTCCGAAGAATACAATGCTCTCCCGCAACAAAATATCAAATGCCGTAACGGGATCTTGCTTGGTAATAAACGTCTCCGTTTGTGGGTCGCGGATGCGATGGTAAAAGTCGTTAAGCGATTGCCACAATTCTTTGGTAATGTAATCTTGTACCGAGCGTGCATTCTCGCGTACGCGAACGATGTTGTTGAAAACCGAATGTTCATGTTCACGACTGACCACCAGGTAATGCAGTGCATCGCGATACGTGCTTCCTTTTAGCGGCTGCTTGGGGTTACCAAATTGGGTGGCCAGCAGTTGCCAATCGTAGTCGAGTAACTCATCTTGCGAGGCAATGTAATCCGTGCGTAGTAAGCGCAATAAATTATCGCTGCGCTCCAAGTAACGGGCCATCCAAAAAACAGAATCGGCAACTCGGCTTAACATGGTATCATTTCAGATTTCAGATCGAAAATTTAAAATGAAAGATTTGTGGCTCAACAAATACATTTTCAACAAGTCCTAAATCAAACATCTACATCTAACATTTTTTATCCCAGCACCCAGGTATCTTTGCTTCCTCCGCCCTGCGATGAATTCACAACCAATGAACCTTCGCGCAAAGCCACCCTTGTTAAACCACCCGGCACAATTTCAATACCCGAAGGACCATACAGTGCAAATGGTCGCAAGTCCACATGGCGTGGTTGAATTTGATTGTTGATAAAACACGGCACCGAAGACAGCTGAATCATTGGCTGCGCAATAAACTGTCTGGGGTTTTTCTTTACTTCAACTTTATAATCTGCAATCTGTTGATCGCTGGCGGCATGCCCCATCAACATACCATAGCCGCCACTCTCATTGGTTTTCTTGATGACCATTTTCCGCACCTGACCAAACACCAAATCAAAATGCTCTTTGTTATCCATGTAATACGTAGGCACCGTTTTTAAAATGGGCTCCTCGTTAAGGTAGTATTTAATCATCTGCGGCACGTAGGTGTACACCGCTTTATCATCGGCTACACCATTGCCGGGCGCATTGATGATGGCCACATTACCCTTGCGATAGGCATAGTACAAACCCGATACACCCAACATACTGTTCGGATTGAAAACCAGCGGGTCTAGAAATTCATCGTCTACCCTTCTGTAAATGACATCTACCTGCTTGAGGCCGGCCGTGGTTTTCATATACACCTTGGCATCACTCACCACCAAATCTTTTCCTTCCACTAACTCCACGCCCATCAGCCTAGCGAGTGTGGTATGTTCAAAATAGGCCGAATTAAAAATACCCGGGGTCAACAAAACCACTGTGGGGTTACTGGTTTGTCGATTGGAAAGTGCTATCAAATTTTTCAGCAGCAAATCGGGGTAATCTTTGATGGAGCGCACATTGTTTTGCGGTAACAGGCCGGGGAAAATTCGATAAGTCATGTTTCGGTTCTCCAACATGTATGATACGCCCGAGGGTGTTCTCAAGTTATCCTCCAATACATAAAACGACCCATCGCTGTCGCGGATGAGATCGATGCCCGAGATGTGCGTGTAAATGCCAAACGGAACATCTACCCCCACCATTTCCTTTAAAAAATTAGAACACGTGTGGATGAGTGCGGAAGGAATAACATTATCGCGCAGAATGGCCTGCTCGTGATAAATGTCTTTCAAGAATAGATTAAGCGCCTTCAGTCGTTGTTTAATACCCGACTCAATGTGCGCCCATTCAGCCGCAGTGATGATGCGCGGAATGATGTCAAACGGAAATATCTTTTCGATGCCTTCCCCATCGCTATACACGGTAAACGTAATGCCCTGACTCATAAAAAGCTTTTTGGCCAGCTCATCTTTGCGCGCTAAATCGGTGATAGAAGACTTTCGTAAGCTCTCGAAAAAAATCTGGTATTGCTGCCGGATATTCCCATCCAACAGCATTTCATCCCACGTGTTTGGGCTGGGCTGGTAGGCGAATAAAAGCTTGGGCGTAGGCAATTATACGGGTACTGGACGTTAAAATGCGTTTTCAACCCAAAAAACAATGCCCGGAACGAATCCGGGCATTGCTGTTCTTGGATGGCAGACGGGCTGCAGGGTGCTAGTGCTTAACCTGTAGGCGGTGGGCCAGGGTTTTGGTCACCCCACCTGCATCCACTAAGTTCATTTTCAGCCAATAGGAACCCGATTCTACCGCTTCGAGGCCAAGGACCGCACGGAACTCTTGGCCGTTGACAGGTAATTTTTCAGCCAAAACAATCCGTCCCAAGGCGTCGAACAACTCCACGGTGCAAACCACGGTGCCGCTTGCCACGCGAAGCTTCAAATTCATGGCATCGCGGGCAGGATTGGGCCACAATTGCAGCTCCTCCATCGGAAGGGCCGTGGATAAACGAGGCATCACCAAGGCCGCACCGTCAATGGTCTGCGCCATGCGATCCGCAATTTCACTCATCGAACCCAGGGCCAAGGACGCAAAATCAACTTCAACAACTTCTTCAGCCTGGACTTCCATTTCAAAGAGAACATCCCCGGCCCGGACTTGGTGGCCTTCGGGAGCGGCCCAACCCATCCGCGGTCGGCCATCAGCCACACGATGCAGGAGGACGTTTTCACCCATTTTGGAATGGATAGCAACCAGGTCCAGGCCGGCCGGCCATGGCATATCCAGCGTCAAGGCTCCCATATCCATGGCATTCCCGGCCAAAACCGATACGCGCTGGGTTTGACCCCTCTCCAGAGCAATGGTATGGCTCGAAGAAAGCAAACGAGGCAAGGCAAGACGACCGGACGTACTACCGAAGTACGATGCGTTTACATCACCAGAAGCAAGGCCCGTGACCGAAGCTTGGAGGAGACGGCCGGTACTAAAATCCAATGCGCCACTGCTGTACTGCCAATTTCCTGAAGGGAAGTCGTTGATAGAGCCGTTGGAGCGACGGATAATCATCAAAGCGTCGGTGTTGTTCACCAGATTCGAAGCATTTACGTCGGCTGCAAGGGCTACAATGGGCGTCGGATTCAACAAACCCTGGTAAATACGACGAGCTTCGAGGGCATCGGTGGCATTCACCCCGCCCCAGGCACGGTTGGCATTCCCACGGACCTGGTAGGTACCGGCTGCAAAATTCTCCAAGCTAAACCGTCCGTCGGTTCCGGTGGTCGTCGTAGCAACCACCTGACCGTTGGTGTTCACCAAGCGCAGGGTGTCCCCTACCAAGGCCGTCGCCTGGGCGTTGGCATAGGTCAAACGACCGCTGAGAACATTAAAGCCCATTCCGACTTCGTACAAGGCCAAGGTCCCACTGATTTCGTTGGCAACCAAAAGCATCGGCTTCCCGTTGGGGCTTTGGTCATGGCCCAGGAATTGAATCACTTCGGCACCGCGATCGCCCGCCAAAGCCGTGGTGGAACGGGTATTCAAATAACCGCTAAAGACAGGAGCGGAGGGGTTGCTTACCTCGAAGGCCATCACCCCACCAACACGCTCCAAAGCGATGAAAGCGAACGTACGAGATCCGATTTTGCCTACGGCAACACCCTCCGGCTCCGGACCTTTGGAACGGCTGCGGTTTTTGCGGGTATTGCTTTCGCTATCAGCGTTGAAGAAAGGACCCCACGTTGGGTCTGCCAATACAATGGATTCAATCAGGTTTTTGGATTCGTAAACCTGGGCGCCTGTGGTGGCATTGTAAATCGCAAAAGAACGAGGACCCACCATATGCAATTCATCGTAATCACCGTCCCCGTCCAGGTCACCACTTTGGTTGGTAATGCGTAGGCGTACAATCGAATGACTTTCCTTGAGCATAGCCGCGTTGGGGAAGCGGGTGGCGTCCAGATTGACCGCTCCAACCGTGGTGCGCTCCTTCAGTGCCGCGTATTCCCGTTCATCCCCTTCGTTGGCGGTCACCAAGTAGGTTGTGTTACCTATTGCAAAATTGCCAATTGCATCCGGCATGTAGAACGACCTCACAGGCCAATTGGTCATCAAGACCACCCCGTTGTTATCCGATGCATCAAAACCATTCTGAGATGTCTGATGGTTTTTCATGCCCATAGGAGTGATATTGGTGACAATCTTATTTACCAAATCCAAATGAGCGATGGAATTGTTTTCTTGGAGGGTTACCCAAGCTTTGGTATTGTCCGAAGAAACCGTGATGTATTCTGGCTCAAGATTTTGTGACAAGGTTCCGAAAGGCGATCCTTTGCGAACCCCCGATGCCATCAAGGAGGTACTAATGGCATTGAAACCCGTAAAATTCAAGGTTGTTACATCGGCTTGGACGTAATTGGTGTCCTGCAAATCGATGATGCTTACCGATCCTTCGGGGTCGTTCGAAAAGTCAGCATTTGGTTGGCCTTCATTGGCCGTCAAAAGGTATTTTCCATCGGGTGTGAAGGTGATCATGTCGGGCAGGGAGCCTACGGTCACTTGTCCTTTGTAATTCCCCAAGGTATCAAAGAAAATAACACGGCCTGGATTCTGTTCGATGGAATCTGGGCTGGCCACAGCCAACAAGCCGGGCTTCACAGCCAAGCCGGTAATTCCGCCGTAAGGCTGCATACTCACCGATCCCAAGGACACCGGGGCTGCAGGATTCGCCAACGAGACCATATCAAAGCGACGTTGAACACCGGAACTCAAGAAGGCTCTTTTGCTTACGGGATCGTACACAACGACTTCGGTCGTTGCAGCAAGACAGGGTGTTG
>DHLV01000283.1:0-3053 GCA_002405445.1 Flammeovirgaceae bacterium UBA4659
CGGCCCCACCATCTCTGGCGGGGCGCTCTTTGTATGTCTGTCGGCCCGCGGGGCCCAAGGCCTAAGCCCTGGCCCGCGGCCGCCACCTTTTCCTTTGTGCTCCGTTCTGCAATTCTACCCAACCTTTTCAAGGAACGTTATGATAGAGCCTAAGCTTCTATCATTAGCCCTCCCTACGTTCTAGGGAGGCTGGCCACCATTAGCGACCTCGTATTACCACCTTCTTTATCCCCTTTCGTCAAAAGGGAGCGCAAAGGTAAGGCAACTGGGGTCTTTTCCAAACAAGGGACAAAAAGATTTTTCCACAATTTGATGGTATTACTGATAATCAGCGTGTTAAAATCTCAAAAAAATCGCAAAACTTCCTTGTTAGTTGGCATCGGCCAGGGATTGCAGCGAAAATCCTTTTGCCCGTTACATTAAAGCCAGCTTTAAAGAATAAGGTTTGCATACATCAACGCAGGATCAATAAAAATACGTGCCGGGCAAAAGATTGTAGCGGAAAGCCCGGTGCGAGCGTTGGTTTCCTGCGCTGCACGCAGGCCGCAAAAAAAACCTTGTATTAAATCAACACATAGATTCTAGCTAAAGCACCAAAAATGATGCGAAATTTTTCTGCTTGTGATCGTCAAAACCGGCTCGCGACATGCACAACATTTAAAGAGCAGAAATGGGCTACTTTATTTTTCTATGAATCGTTTGCGTTCGATCTGGTCCGATTGACAACAAAGTGATGGGCACCCCCAACTCTTTTTCTAAGAGTGTGATATAATCCAACAGCTCTTTTGGCATTTTGTGTTCTGTGATGCCTTCGAGCGATGTGTGCCAACCCTTGACTTCAGTATAGATGGGCTCTATCTTTTCGTGCACCAGTTCGTAGGGTACCGTTTCGGTGATGGTGCCGTTGCCCAACTTGTACTGCGTGCAAATTTTTATGGTGGGGAAAATGTTCAGTACGTCTGCCTTCATCATGAGCAATTGGGTTACTCCGTTAATCATGATTGAGTACTTGAGCGAAGGCAGGTCTATCCAGCCACACCTGCGGGGCCGGCCCGTAGTGGAACCAAACTCGTTACCTTGTTTGCGCATTCTTTCGCCTTGCTCATCGAGTAATTCGGTTGGGAATGGGCCGCTGCCCACCCTGGTGGAGTAGGCCTTGAAGATGCCGTATACTTCGCCAATATTTTTGGGCGCTACGCCAAGACCTGTGCAAGCCCCTGCGGTCACCGTATTTGAACTTGTAACAAAAGGATAACTTCCAAAATCAATATCGAGCAGCGAACCTTGCGCCCCTTCGGCCAAAATCGATGAACCTTTTTTGATTTCGTTGTTGATGAAATACTCGCTGTCGATTAGGTTGAATTGTTTCAGAAACTCAATGGCCTCTATGAACTGTTGCTCTAGTGGTGCCCAATCAAAAACAACATCGTGTTTTTTAAGAATTTCAAAATGAATATCAATTAGCTTTTGAAAACGTTCTTTAAATTGGCTTGACAGCACATCGCCCACGCGCAAACCTTGTCGCCCAATTTTATCTTGGTACGATGGGCCTATGCCTTTTAGTGTAGAACCGATTTTGTTTTCGCCTTTGGCTTTTTCGTAGGCTTGGTCAAGCAGCCGGTGTGTGGGGACAATGAGCGTAGCTTTTTTAGATATGAACAGGTTTGACTTTACATTGAGATTGTATTTCTGAAGTTTATCAATTTCTGTTCTGAAAACAATTGGATCAAGTACTACACCATTGCCAATGATGTTTTTGGTAGTATCTCGAAAGATACCTGACGGGATTTGGTGAAGCACGTGCTTGATGCCATCGAACTCCAATGTGTGCCCCGCATTAGGCCCGCCTTGGAACCGTGCAACCACATCGTATTGGGGGGCCAACACGTCTACAATTTTCCCTTTTCCTTCATCGCCCCACTGGAGGCCGAGCAGTACGTCTACTTTCATATTTACAACTTTGGCAATAAGTAATTCGTATTACCTATTGGCTAAATTCTTGAACTTACTTTTTTGAAACTTCGTCTTCTGACTTGATGATTTGAAAGATGGCGTTGAGTTTGGTGATCACCAAAAGCTTTTTCACGCTTTCAGAAGGGTTCATCAAGTACACCTCGCCACCTTTGTTTCTGAATTTGGTGAGGATTGTGATCAAAACGCCAATACCACTACTGTTGATGTACCTTAATTCGGCAATATCAATGATACAAGTAAGCACTTGATGCCCGATCACATCATTTACAACCCCGAGAAGCTTTGTGCCGCTATCTTCACCAATCAAATCGCCCGCAATGCGCAGCGTGAGGGTTTTGTTTCTTATTTCTTGTGCAAATGTCATTTCTTCTTGTTTTCGCAGTTTGGTTGATTACAGGCCGCGTACAAAATTAGCGAATGGTGCATCACTTTAAAATGTAAAAGTTCGCCCACCGTATTTTGGATATTTTGAATCCGTGGGTCACAAAACTCAGTTACCTTGTGACAATCGGTGCAGATGAGGTGATCGTGCTGGCGATAGCCATACGATTTTTCGTACTGTGCCAAATTCTTTCCAAATTGGTGCTTGCTTACCAAGTCACACTCCACCAACAGGTCGAGCGTGTTATACACGGTTGCTCGGCTTACGCGATAATTCTTGTTTTTCATTTTGATGTAAAGCGACTCAACATCAAAATGGCCATCGGACGAATAGATTTCTTCAAGTATTGCGTAGCGTTCAGGTGTTTTGCGCAGTTCCTTATTTTCTAGGTAAGCGACAAAGATCTGTTTTACTTCTTCGTAAATCTTGGGGTTGAGCGACATAAGAGAGCGCAAATATAATGATGTTTTGGCGTGCAGTGCGTACGTGTTGAGGCAGGGATGTTTAGGCGCAGTGAGAGAGGAAATACCAAATCCTAAGCTTTTGAATCGAACCGGCTTACCTTCACCACACCCTCCACTTTCGCTAGCTTCTCAATCAATACTTCTAAGTGGCGGGTGTCATTGACATAGAGCATGATCTCTCCGCTAAAAATCCCTTGGTCTGTTTTAAACGAAATAGAGCTCATGTTCACCTT
>DHLV01000283.1:3284-7840 GCA_002405445.1 Flammeovirgaceae bacterium UBA4659
GTAAGGAATGACACTTCGTATTGCGATGTCCATTTTGCTTTGATGACCCTGTTGCCGTGATTGGCCAGCAGTTCAGTAGCGTTGGGGCAGTTGGCCCGGTGGATTTTGATGCCTTCATTGACAGTGACAAAGCCAAACACATCATCGCCCGGGATGGGTGTGCAACATTTGGCGAGTTTATACTCGACCACATCCATATCTTCGCCTATGAGCAAAATGTCTTCATGTCTGCCGGTTGCTTTGCTGAGTTCCTTTTCGATGGCACGCACGTCCATTACGTTGGCATGGTCTTGATTTTTAAGTGGTGTTGCCGGCTTATATTCTTTGAACCTTTTTAAATCGCTGACATTGATGGCACCGATGCCGAAACGGAAATTCAAATCCAACTGGCTGCTAACTTTAAAATAATCGCGCATTTGTTCAAATACGGTTGAGTTGGCATCAATCTTCAATTGGTTCATCTTACGGAGCAGCACTTCTTTTCCTTCTTCGGCAATTTTGCGCTTGCCCTCCTTCAGCAACTCTTTAATTTTCGATTTTGCCTTTGGGCTGATCACGAAGCGCAGCCAGTCTTCGTTTGGTTTTTGCTTGGCGGACGTGAGTATTTCGATTTGGTCACCGTTTTTTAGAACGTGGTTGATGGGCACCAGCTTTTGGTTCACTTTAGCGCCTATGCATTTTGCACCTATGTCGGTGTGGATGTCAAATGCGAAGTCAAGCGCGGTGGCACCTGTGGGCAGCGTTTTCAGCTCACCCTTGGGTGTAAACACAAACACTTCCTCGCTGAACAAATTGCCTCGAAAGTCATCTACAAATTCGAGCGCTGTCAAGTCCTGCTTTTCCAAGGTTTCGCGCACGCGCACCAGCCACTTTTCGAGATTCGACTCGTATTTGGCGGCATTGTCTTTGTATTTCCAATGGGCGGCATATCCCTTTTCGGCTATTTCATCCATGCGTGTGGTGCGAATTTGCACTTCTACCCACTGGCCGTTTTTGGCCATCACCGTTGTGTGAAGCGATTCATACCCGTTGGCTTTGGGAGTACTGATCCAATCGCGCAAGCGGTCAGGGTTGGGCGTGTAGTAGTCCGTGACTACCGAGTACACCTGCCAGCAGTACGACTTTTCCTGCTCTACGGCTGTATCGATAATGATGCGTATGGCAAACAAATCAAACACCTCTTCAAAAGGGATGTTTTGCTTGCGCATTTTGTTGTAGATCGAAAAAATTGACTTGGGGCGCCCTTTTATTTCATAGTTCACGTTCAGTTTGTCGAGTTCTTCTTTGATAGGCTGCACAAACTGTTTGATGAACTTGGCCCGCGATGCCTTTGTCTCATCGATCTTACTTGCAATCTCGTCATACACTGCCCTTTCGGTGAACCGCAAGTAAAGGTCTTCGAGTTCTGTTTTGATGGCATTTAAGCCCAAGCGGTGTGCCAGTGGCGCGTAGAGGTAAATCGTTTCAGATGCCACGCGCAATTGTTTGTTGCGCGGCATGCTGTCAAGCGTTCGCATGTTGTGGAGCCGATCGGCCAGTTTGATGAGTATCACCCGTACATCCTCAGACAAGGTGAACAGCATTTTTCGGAAGTTCTCGGCTTGCGCGGAGGTACCGTACTCAAACACACCTTTTATTTTGGTGAGACCGTCAACGATTTTGGCAATCTTCTTCCCAAAGATATTTTGGATGTCCGTCAGTTGTATATCGGTATCTTCCACTACATCGTGCAGTAGTGCGGATATGATGGACGTTGTGCCGAGGCCAATTTCTTCTACACAAATTTCGGCTACGGTGAGGGGGTGAAAGATGTAGGGCTCACCCGATTTTCTGCGCATGTTTTTATGCGCTTCCATGGAAATGGTAAAGGCCCGTTTGATCAGTTTGGCATCTCCATCCTTGAGGATGGGTTTTGCCAGCCGTAACAGCCTTCGGTAGCGTGCAATGATTTCCTTTTTTTCTTCGGCTTCGTCAATCACCATGGTGTAGACCAAAATCAATGAAACTCAATTTCAGACTTTAATAATACTGAATAATCTATAAATTTGCGCTCCTGTTTGGGACGAAAGGTCGATTTTAAAATAAAAAAGCATCTTCGTGGCGATTGCAAGAGAAGTAATGGCCGCGAACGGATGAGCAAAAACGGGTGGACAAAGGCGCATGTGGCGTAATTGGTAGCCGTGCCAGACTTAGGATCTGGTGCCGCAAGGCGTGGGGGTTCGAGTCCCTCCATGCGCACTATTTTGATTACAGATTGTAGGTTCAACATTTCAAATTGAACACAATCTGTAATTTTTATTTGTAATCTGTAATCCATAATTATAACTCCGTGAACATCACACTTAACAAACAAAGCAACACAGAAGGAACCTTGAATATCACGCTGGCAGAAAGCGACTATTTACCGAAGGTGGATGAGAAAATGAAAGAATATTCCCGCAAGGCGAACATCAGAGGCTTTAGGCCCGGTAAAGTGCCTACGGGTGTCATCAAAAAGATGTACGGTAAATCGATATTGGTGGAAGAGGTGAACCACTTGATTTCGCATTCAATATCTGACTACATTAAAGAGAATAAATTGAAAGTGTTGGGTGATCCACTCCCGAACGAAGACAAAGCACGAACCATTGACTGGGACAACCAAAAAGACTTTGAGTTTGAATTTCAACTCGGAATGGTGGAGGATTTTAAGGTTGACTTGTCCTCGAAAGTAAAAGTTACTTCACACGCGATTGAAGTTGACCAAAAAGTAATTGACGAAACCGTGAACGACATTAAAAGGCGCCATGGAAAAGTAAGCTACCCTGAAGTAAGTGAAGCCGGAGACACCTTGTTTGGCGAAATTTCAGTGAAAGGAAGCGATGAAAAGAAAGGCTCTTTGATCGCCATCGAGAAAGTTGAGAAAAAAGAGCAAAAGAAGTTTATAGGGCTAAAGAAAGAGGACACGGTAGAGTTTGACGTAGAGAAAACTTTTGCAGATGAAACTGAGCTTGCACGCGCGTTGAATATGGCCGAAGAGGAAGCCAAGAACGCTAAAGGCACCTATGTTTTTCACGTTACTTCTGTAAGCCGAGTCGAACAAGCAGCCGTTAACCAAGAGTTGTTTGATAAAGTCTTTGGAACTGATGTGGTAAAAACCGAAGAAGAGTTTTTGAGCAAAGTGAAGGAGACCATCACCGGCAACTATCAAAGAGAAACAGACCATTTGCTGGACCACTACATACAACACTACTACGTAGACAATACCAATATTGCCATGCCCGACAGCTTTTTGAAAACCTGGTTGAAGAATACGAGCAGTGGGGAGGTAACGGATGAGGTTCTCGAAAAAGAATTCAACCGGTACAAAGATTCACTGAAGTGGGATTTAATCAAGAATCAGATCACCGAAGAAAAAAACATTACAATAGAGGGCGATGAAGTACGCGAGCGCGCCAAAAAGTTAATCTTAGACCAGTTTGGGGGCGAGTCTATTGCCGCACAATTAGGCAGTAAACTTGATGACATCGCCAACAACTACTTGGCGGGGCAAGATGGAAAAGGTGAAAATTTTATGCGCATCTACAACCAACTGCGCCACGACAAAATTATGAAGTTGGTGAAGGGAGCGATCACCATCCAGGAGAAAAAGGTAAGCCTTGAAGAATTCAAAAAGATTGCCGCCTCACACCAACACTGATTTTGAACTTTTTCTTGACGAGCAAAGTTCAGTAAAGGCAGTTGGAGGCAGAGGCTTTCACATTTCTGTTTTATTGCCTAACATTGGAACTAGTAAATAGTCTTTTCCACCAAACGAGATCAGAAAAACAAACAATTGATATGACAAACGGAAACGAATTTCGTAAATACGCAGTGCACCATTTGGGCATGAGCGGAAGTGCGCTTGACAGTTATGTTAAATTTGTAAATAACCAAACCCCCTACCCCTACACGGTAACGGGTATGACACCCAACGTAGTGGAGGAGCGCCAGATGCGCGCCACGGTCATTGACGTTTTCTCTCGACTGATGGCCGACCGAATTATTTTTTTCGGTACTGCCGTAGATGACTATGTTGCAAACGTGATCACGGCACAGTTGCTGTTTTTGGAATCAAGCGACCCGAAGAAAGATATCATTATGTATGTGAATAGCCCGGGCGGCTCGGTACATGCGGGATTGGGCATTTACGATACAATGCAATACGTAAACCCTGATGTTGCCACCATTTGCACAGGCCTGGCGGCTTCTATGGGTGCCGTATTGTTAGGTGCTGGTTCTGCAAAAAAGCGTTCAGCTCTACCGCACGCCCGCATTATGATTCACCAACCCTCAGCCGGTATGCAGGGCACATCTTCGGACATGGAGATCTCCATGCGCCAAACATTAGAGCTTAAGAAAGATTTATATACAATACTTTCTAAACACAGCGGACAAACTTACGAGCGCATTGAGAAGGACAGCGACCGCGACTACTGGATGCGCGCAGCCGAGGCGAAGGAATACGGGTTGATTGATGAAGTGTTGGAGAAGAGGAAGAAATGAAAAGGGAGTTCAAAGTTCAAAGTTCAAAGTTC
>DHLV01000272.1:0-882 GCA_002405445.1 Flammeovirgaceae bacterium UBA4659
GGTGCGTTCATCCTACCATGCCGAGCGCCATGTCAATGTGCCATTTTAGGAAGCAGCGTCTTCCTTTTTCAGCCTGGCTAAAAATCCAAACACTGCGGCCGTTACAAACATCAGCAGACTGTAGATAGCTGGCGGCACGCTCATGGTGGAGTTTCCGATAACACTGAGTGCGATAAAGATGGCCAACGTGCCATTATGGATGCCGATTTCCATGCCAATGGCTACCGCCTGGCGCTTGCTTACCCCCAGCATCTGTGGCACAAAATAACCAACAGCCATACTTAACGAGTTGAACAACAATACAGGCCAACCAAGATTGCCGAAATGGTTCAGTAATACCTCCTTTTCGCGCAGCGTGACTGAAACAATTATGACCAACAACAGCAAGGCAGAAACTACCTTCACGGGTTTGTCCATTTTTGCTGCAAACGCAGTTGCTTTGCTTTTGATGAGCATGCCAACGGATACAGGTAATAGTACGATGGCAAACACTTCCACCACTTTACTAAACGGCAACGGTATGAACTGACTCGCGCCCAAAAAAATCTCCATGGAGTAGTTGACGATCAAAGGCAGGGTGAGCAACGCCAGTACGCTGTTCACCGCAGTAAGGGTAATGTTGAGTGCCACATCTCCGTTGGCGAGATGACTGTACAAATTGGCCGTGGCGCCTCCTGGCGAAGCGGCCAGCAGCATCAGACCCACGCAAAGAGCCGGTTCGAGACCACTCAATTTTGCAATGAAGAAACACAAAACCGGCAGCACCAGCATTTGACACACCAACGCGATGGTAATAGCTTTTGGGTATTTGGCTACGCGCCTAAAATCATCAAGCGTGAGCGATAATCCTAACCCGAGCATGATAATGCCCAGGGCAATCGG
>DHLV01000272.1:975-1955 GCA_002405445.1 Flammeovirgaceae bacterium UBA4659
CATGATAATGCCCAGGGCAATCGGTAAAAAAAGCGTGGTGGCTGCGGATTGTTGCATCGTAAATGCTTTTGAATCTCCACCAAAGTAACAAAAATTTTGTTTGATCATTTCTTTATACCGGTTTTTTGATCCGATGCAAAAGCCTTTTTTATCTGTGCAATCTTGACTGTTGAGGTAAGCTGAACCAACGTGGTATTGTTAACAGCAAATCGCAATGTCTGCACCAAATGATGTGCCCGAACCCGATCAATCGCCATCGGCCATCGTATCTGGGTTGAATCCAACCAACAAACCGGAGGTGCATCACCGCAGCACTAAAACTATTTGGGCGTGCACCATAAGCGCGGTTTCGAATGTCTTACCAGAAGCCACCAGCGTGGTTGAGATGATTTTTTGGGGAGCCGGATTTTCAGACGCACCCTGTTCATCACAATTACCACACTTGGGTTGACCTCAGAACTCACTATTTTTACAGGCAAAAGGTAATTTGCCGTGTCGCATCACTACATTGATCACCGGGTAGAGGCAATCAAGGCTGTGTTGCGTGCAATACGCGGTGAAAAGCTTCTGTCACAATCGCACGTTTTATAACCTAATGTAACCATGGACGCACTGATCAACTACTTGCTGCAATTCGGTGAATTGACTCCGCCTCAGGTCGAGATGGTTAAGAGCAAGGCAAAAGTAAGAGAGCTCGGAAAAAATGCCTATTTCTCAGAGGCCGGTAACGTAGCTCAGCAGGTGGCCTATGTGGTGGAAGGGATTTTGCGGGTGAGTTACTACAACAAAAACGGGCAAGAGCTGACAAAATATTTTATCGATGAGAACAACTTCGCTGTCGATCTGAGCAGCTATTCGTCACAAACACCCTCAACAGAATACATCCAGGCAGTGACCAAATGTAATCTGATCATTTTTTCCCGAGATGCGTTCAGAGAGCTGTCTGCGGGTATTTCCGGGTGGGATGGTCTGATAAAAAA
>DHLV01000272.1:2089-7238 GCA_002405445.1 Flammeovirgaceae bacterium UBA4659
GTGGGATGGTCTGATAAAAAATCTGACTGCCAAATCGCTGCTTGATAAGGTCAACCGCATCAGCCCAATGTTGGCCGAAGATGCAACATCCCGATACAGCAGCTTCCTGGAAAAATTTCCACATGTTGCCAACCGCGTTCCCCTGTCGATGCTGGCGTCCTATCTGGGCATCACCCAGTCATCGCTCAGCAGAATCAGAAAAAATTCCCGAAAGTCAGCTCCGGTATGAGTAATTGCCGGTTAAGCCCTGGCGAAACCTTGTTATGCGTGGCGGATAATTGCCCCTAGTTGATGATGGTTGCGATTCGAATACATTTTTGAGATTGCCTCGGAGCGCCATTTTTTGCCAAATGGCAAATAGTGCCAGTGGTGCAGCCGCTATTTTGCGTTCAAACGAAAAACCAGGTCAATGAGGAATTTCTGTCTTTCATTTTTTCTTTGCGTTGGTGCTGGCAATGTGGTTGCTCAGGTGGCAAGCGACAGTTGCACAATCAACCGTTTCAAGCCCGGCCTAACTACGTTCGCGTTTAGCAGCGTAGATGCAGTGCCGATTACGTACGGAACTACTGCCACCCATGTGGGCAGGGTTTACAGCCCTACGGGTGACCCTACCAGTTGCAGGCCAGTGGTGATTTGGGCCCATGGCGGTGGCTTCTTTGCGGGCAGCTATCTCGAACAAAAAACCACTGACATGATGCGCCAGCTGGCTCGCAAAGGATACGTGGCCATTGCCATTGCCTATCGACTCTGGCCGACATCGCCAGCCAACACGCAACAATTTCAGGAAGCATTGATACGCGGGGTGCAGGACATGAAGGCGGCAATTCGGTTTGTGAAAGCCAACGCGAACGCCCTTCGAATTGATACCTCTCAGGTTTTTGTCGGGGGTTCATCAGCAGGCGCCATCATTGCCAATCATACTACCTTCATGGGTGTGACTGAGGCCTTCCCCCTTGCACTCGCCAACCAGGGCGGCAACTATAACGTAACCACCCCAGCCGCAAACCTTTCATTCTCCGATAAAGTGGCGGGCTGCGTTACACAGGCCGGGGCCATCTGGAACCTCAGCTTCTTAGATGGAGAAACAACGCCATGGGGTGCCGTACACAACACCACCGATGCCACCGTGCCGCACAGCACAGGCGGGGGCAGTCTGCAGATTTTTAACCGGCTACAGGCCATCGGCACAAAGTCGTTCTTGCATCTCACAAATAGTCCCAACCTGCACACACCATTTCCCGGCACGCCCGTGGCAGCGTATGTGGATACTTTCAATCTGCAATCATACAAGCAACTTTACGCAATGCTCAAACACAACGGGCAGGCTACCATCACGGTAAGCGGAAACAGTTTCACCGCTCAACCTGCCGGTACATCGTATCAGTGGTATCTGAACAATACACCCATCAGCGGGGCAACCGCGCAAAACTATACGCCCACGGCCAACGGCAAATACAAAGTGAGAATACAAAACTGCAACAATTGCTTTTCAACATCTCCCGAGATCGAAAACATCACCACAGGTAACCATGAGACAGCACCCAATGCTTTCAACATTTTTCCAAATCCTTCCAGCGGAATAGTCACCCTCCAACTTTTGGCCAGCGAGGCTGCTGAGCTAAACTTATTCAATGCGTTGGGTGAAAATATTCTCACCAAAGTAATCAGGGAAGGTATGCAAGAAGTTGATCTGTCGGATAAGCCCAAAGGGGTGTATCACTATCGTGTGGTGGGTGCTCGGGTACGTCAATCCGGTAAGGTCATCATTTACTAAAAGTCGTCTCAGAAAAACATTTTATTGTCGGGCTGGTAGCGTTGCAGCGCAACTACTCAGGTTAATTGAGCACCGCAGCTTGTAAAAAGATGTTGTGTAAAAACAGAACGAAATACCGGATCGCCTTCCGTGGGAGGCGATGCTTGCCATAGCATGTCGTATCGCTCCCTTACAGGAGACATACCTTACAAAAAGTTTGAGATATCACAAATTTCAATCTTGAATACCCGTCCAAAAATTGGGGGGTATGATAAGGTTTGAGCAACGCCCGCAATGATTCTCAAAAATCCAACGTCATTGCTTACCTTTGCCCCGCCAAAAACGTATTCATTCTGAGCCGCCTGCAACCCATTTACAACATTGCCGAAATCTGTGCTCAGCAGGGCCTTTCCCATGCAGTGCTGTGCCCGGGTTCGCGGTGTGCGCCCCTCACGCTTGCATTTACCTCGCACCCCAAAATCACCTGCCGCACGCTGAGCGATGAACGCAGTGCAGCCTTTGTGGCGCTGGGCATGGCCCAACAAACCAAATTGCCCACCGTGCTGGTGTGTACCTCGGGGTCTGCCGTCTATAACTTTGCACCCGCAGTGGCCGAAGCATTTTTTCAGCAAATTCCGTTGTTGGTGCTGACAGCCGATCGGCCAAGCGAGTGGATTGACCAATGGGATGGCCAAACTATCCGCCAGCAAAACATTTTCGGCAGACACGTAAAAGCATCTTTTCAACTACCCGAAGACTATACCCACCCTGACGCGGTGTGGCACATCAACCGAACCACCAACGAAGCCATTCTGCAGGCGCTGCGTTTTCCCGCAGGGCCCGTGCACATCAATGTGCCGTTGCGCGAGCCGCTCTATCCTGCCGAAGGCGAAAAGATCACGTTTGCCGATGTACGGATAATCAAAGAGGAAAAGCCTGCCCTTACCCTTGCGGCAGCGACCCAACTTGAAATGAGCCGGCAGTTGCAAAAGTATGCACACGTGATGGTGATGGCTGGGCAGCAAGATCACCAACCTGATGTAGCAAAAGCTGTTTTCCATTTCTGCAAAGCGCACCACGCCACACTGGTGGGCGATGTGCTTTCCAATTTGCACGGAAACGAAAATACCATCCGCCATGCAGATGTTTTTTTGCCCCACTGCGGTGAAAACATCCGACAATCACTTGCACCTGAGTTGCTGATCACCTTTGGAAAATCAATCATCTCGAAAAATACCAAGCTTTTTTTGCGCCACAACCAACCGGCAGAACACTGGCATGTGGTGTCATTCGGAGAGGTCCCTGATACCTTTCAATCACTTACGCGTGTCGTTCACGCAGATCCAAAATCCTTTTTTGAGGCACTTGCCCATCAAAAGATTGAAGCCTTTACCGCGCAAAAAAAAGAAAACTACACCCGGCTGTGGCAGACAGAAGAAGACCGAACACAACGGTCGGCTGTGCATTTTTTTGATGGATCGTTCAATGAGTTTCAGTTGATCAAACAAGTGGTGGACGCGCTGCCCGCCCGTTGCAACCTCCATTTGGCCAATAGCATGGCCGTGCGCTACGCCAACGTGATCGGACTGGGCAGCCACCAACATGGAGTACACGTTTTTGCCAACCGCGGCACCAGCGGAATTGACGGCTGCACCAGCACTGCCGTGGGGCACTCGCTCACCAGCGATATCCCCAACATTCTGATCACGGGCGACCTTGCATTCTTTTATGACCGCAACGCCTTTTGGCACAACTATGCACTGCCCAACCTGCGCGTGGTGCTAGTGAATAACCACGGAGGCATTATCTTCAACATGATCGATGGACCGACCCATCTGGAACAATCAAGAGAATACTTTGTTACACAACAGAAGTTGACCGCAAAACAACTGGCGCAAGAGTTTGGCATCGGTTACTTCGTGTTAGACTCGCCAAAGAAAATAAGAAACAATATCAGGGATTTTTTCGAGTTTGACGGCAAAACAAAAATCCTCGAAATCACAAGCGACCAAACGGTGGCGCGCGAAGCTTTTGACCAATACAAATCGATAATCAAAAAAGGATATGCAACTTAAATACGACTGGAAAGAAATCAAGAAATACGAAGAGATTCTGTTTCACAAATACAACGGCATTGCCCGCATCAGCATCAACAGACCCCGGGTGCACAATGCTTTTACGCCCTTAACGGTGAAAGAGATGATTGATGCCATGAACATTTGCCGCGAAGACAACGAAGTGGGTGTAATCATATTGACAGGCGAAGGGGGTAAAGCTTTTTGCAGCGGTGGCGACCAAAGTGTGCGCGGCCACGGTGGCTATGTAGGCAAAGACACAGTGCCGCGATTAAACGTTCTCGATTTACAAAAACTCATCCGTTCCATATCAAAACCGGTGATTGCGGCCGTAGCAGGGTGGGCCATTGGCGGTGGGCACGTACTGCATGTGGTGTGTGACTTAACCATCGCGGCAGAAAACGCGCGCTTCGGACAAACCGGCCCCATGGTAGGCAGCTTCGATGGCGGCTTTGGCTCATCTTACCTCGCCCGCATCGTAGGACAAAAGAAAGCCCGCGAAATTTGGTACCTGTGCGACCAATACGATGCGAAAGAAGCATTAGACATGGGGCTGGTAAACAAAGTGGTGCCGTTGGAAAAGTTGGAAGAGACCTATGTGGAGTGGGCCAACAAAATTTTGAAGAAGAGCCCTTTGGCGATTCGTATGTTGAAATGCGCTTTCAATGCAGAATTGGATGGCCAAGCCGGCATCCAAGAATTAGCGGGCAATGCCACGTTGTTGTATTACCTCAGCGATGAGGCCAAAGAAGGCAAGAATGCATTTTTGGAAAAACGCGAGCCTGATTTCTCAAAGTTCCCGAAGTTTCCTTAATCAATTTGAACATTACTCACTTTGTAGGTTTGAAAATGTATCTGCATCCGGGGCTGGTGCTATTACTTGTTTTAAACATGCAATCATTATTTTCGCAGGGTTTGAAATCAACATCTCAGTTTTACACCATTCGCCTGAAGCCGCACCAAGACCTGAAGGCAGAACTGACTTTATTTGCAAAACAACATCAGATGAAGGCTGCATTCATTGCCACTTGCGTGGGAAGTCTGGAGCAAATCAACATCCGTTATGCTAATCAGCGTAGCGGTACACAGCAGTTGGGGCATTTCGAAATCGTATCGCTGGTGGGTACCTTCAATGAAAATAGTGCGCACCTGCATCTTTCTGTTTCAGATTCAACCGGCAAAACGGTGGGCGGTCATTTGCTGGAGGGCAACATGATCTACACCACTGCAGAGGTTGTGATCGGAGAACTAGCTGACGTTGAGTTTGCAAGAGCTCTTGATGCAACTTACGGGTATAAGGAACTAAAAGTCAAGAAAAGAA
>DHLV01000031.1:0-476 GCA_002405445.1 Flammeovirgaceae bacterium UBA4659
TATTATCTTTCAGCTTTCTAAAATGAATAGCAACAAAAAGTCGGTTAATAAAAACCCTAGATTCTTCGTTTATCAACAATGCTTCCAGTACGCTTGTTTTACCAACATTGTTGTCCCCTAAGATCAAGTTAAACTGACCTAAGTCTTTCATTTCGAACGATTCAAATCGTTTAAAATTTTCGACTTTAAAGTAGGTTAAGTGTTTGCTTTTGTCTCCCATTCCATAAAATTACAAATTCTAGCTAAAACCCCCGTCCTTCGGTTCCCACAATTCAATTTTATTGCCGTCCGGATCCATGATCCAACCAAATTTTCCGTAAGGATATTCTTGAACCTGCCCTACTATCTGCACACCCTCTTCCTTCAGCACCCTTAGCAATTCCACCAAGTTTTCTACACGGTAGTTGAACATGTAGGGCTTCTCACTTGGCTCAAAGTATTTTGTCTTTTCGTCAAAAGGACTCCATGCAGTTACG
>DHLV01000031.1:632-4885 GCA_002405445.1 Flammeovirgaceae bacterium UBA4659
TCGGTTCTTTAGCATCTTCCTTGCCCAGCTCTTTCCATTGAAAAGAGAAACCATATTCATCTCCCTTCATACCCAAATGGGTGGCATACCATTCTTTCATTTTCTTGGGGTCTTTTGTTTTAAAGAAAACCCCGCCTAATCCGGTTACTCTTTTCATTATGTTGTTGGTTTTGTAGTTAATCGTTCGCTTTTGTCCATGTGATGAGTACCCATTGATTGCTGGCATCGGTAGCGAAGGCAGTGGGTCGATCGCCTAAGCTATAGCAGATTACCACTTTGTCTCCTTCCATCTTGTAAATGCATTTGAACTGTTTTCCTTTGTTGGGGCCTTCGGTTCCGACAATATCGAGATGCCCCATGTTTTCATCGATTGTTAACGTTCCTAAATCCGTGACTATGTTGGCGGACAAAATTGAATAAGCGTTTTGCTTAATCTCCATTCGCTCGTTGGCAAACATGGCGGTAATATCTTTGCCACCCATTTCAGCACTCATCACCATCCAAATACCTAGCAATGCATTCATATTATTTTCTGTTTTTCAGGTAGCTCTCATATTTTTCAATCCAATCTTTTGGTGTCAACTTTTTGGCCAGCTCGGTAAAAAGCTTTAAAGGAACATCTTCAGCTTTCTTGAAGCGAATGCAGCTGCCGCCCATATCAAGTTTTTTCTCAGAATGTTTTTTCCACTCTTTCTCAAACCATTCGCGCAAATCGCCTTGCATGCCCATGTGGTACACCGCAATGTGATTCTTCTGCGAGGCAATGTTGACAAACGGAAGCGGCAATTTGGGCGTGGCATGATAACCTGCCGGATAAAGTTTGTGTGGCACCACATAACCAATCATGCCATAACTCATTTGCTCTTCAAAACCCTTTGGCAAGTTTTTCTTAAAAGTGTTCCGCAACTGAGTGATCACTTTTTTGCGATCATCCGGTAAATGATCCAAATATTCGGCTACAGTTTTGACTTTCGATTGCATGGCTATATTTTTTCGGTAGCTGGTAAGAATTCTTTCTTGCGTAACAAGCCTGCGCTAATGAGCGATATGATCAAACCCACTGGAAACATTTCCACCAAGGCAGTGAAGGAAAAACGAAATAGTAAATTGCGTTCGTACATCTCAAACATCTCGTGCTGTTCTTTCAGTTTTTCTTCGGAGGCTCCTTCTTTTTTCAAGTTATCTTCATACACCTGTGTCATTTTCTTTTTGTACTCAGGCGACATGCTTGAGTAGGAATACTCCCACGTAAGTGCGTAAATGGCAGATGCCAATAAAGAAATAAGCAACCCTACCTGCAATGCTTTCCAAAAAGTGATCTGACCGTTTTGGTGATTATCTCGGTAGCTTTTGATGCCGAAGAAGACCAGCGATAGCGCCACCACCATGGTGGAGTACCCGAGCAGTTGGCCGTTGCTGATGTCCAGCGAACCCTTTTCGAAAAGGGGCATTGTAATAAGCATCATGGCTGCCACAATAGCACCAGCTATCAGGCCGTAAACGAGGACAATTTTTTTCATAGACTTTTTTTGTTTTGATGGGGCGAAATAGCTTGCAATCGCGCCCAAATCCTTCACCCGAAAGGGTGAATTGAACTAAAAATAGTATAAATCGCCTGAAAGTGGTAGCGGGAATTGACGCCTGGCGAGATTCTTCCCTGTCTGCCGAAGCGGAAGCGCAGGCAGGGCGAGAGGCTTAAGAAAATTTAGTTTTGCAAAACCCCTCTCCCCAATTATTTAGCCCGTCAACGCAACCCACCAATCCCCTCTCCCTCGGGAGAGGGGCGAAGAGCTACTGCGTTAATCGATAACTTTGCCGGGGTGAGGGAAAATAAATAGCAGGGACTTCGTGAGGCGCTCAGAATTGGGTCTAGCATTTTCTGCTTAAGGAATCAACCGAAGCTGTTTTGCTTTTTGGATCGCCTGGGTCCTGCGGCTGACTTCCAACTTTAAGAAAAGGTTAGAAGTATGCGTTTTCACGGTATTGAGGGAAACGAAAAGCTTATCGGCAATCTCTTGATTGCTTAGCCCTTTGGCCACCCACTCCAACACTTCATGCTCACGCTTGCTGATGCCAAGTTTGTCCAATTCGGCATCATTCAAAATAAAATCTTGGCCTAGTGTAATGGTTACAATCTTTTTCCGAGTAAGCTTAAGCCCAGCCCAAATGCCCAAAGCTGTAAAAAACACGGCCAAAATGGTGAGGTAAATTTCCAGTGAAAGGTCGCGCACCAAAAAACGAAACTCCAACCACTTGAGGAGCCAAATGAGTAATGCCAAAGCAACCGCGTAGAGTAAAACGATTCGTTTCATCGGGGTGGAAAAATAGTAAATTAGCCTAAGTATACCGAGCATTTTTAAGGCGATCAATATTTGATAACTTTGTAAAAAGAAATTATATGAGCCTGGTGTATGCAAACATAGAATTGATTAACGGCTACGACTTGGAGAATGCCCGAAGAAAAATTATTGGCGAAGAAGAAGTAAAGCGGATGACGGTGAAGATGCTGGTGGATAGTGGGGCTTACATGATGGGCATTAACGAAACAATCCAAGAACAGCTTGATTTGCCCTTCATCGAAAAAAGAAAAGCTGTATTGGCTGATGGAAGTGTACAAGAATATGATGTAGTAGGCCCTTTGATGGTGAGGTTCAAGAACCGAACAGCGACTTGCAGTGCCATGGTACTAAAAGGAGATTGCGAACCTTTGCTCGGTGCCATTCCAATGGAAGAAATGGATGTACTCATTCACCCACAGAGGCAAGAATTGGTAGTGAATCCAGACCATCCCTACTACGCACAGCTGAGTTTGAAGTAGTGCAAAAGTTGTCTCGACTAGCTGAGTGACTCTCTCGAAATCTCTCCGATATTTTTACACCCCGCCAACCCCATCGTCAATTCAAAATCTGCCATCAGGTTGCGCATCACTTGTCGAACGCCTTCTTCACCGGCCAATGCCAAGCCGTATACATAAGGCCTGCCAATGCACACTGCGTTTGCGCCCAACGCCAGCGCCTTGAACACATCTGCACCACCGCGCACACCACTATCGAGCAACACAGGTATTTGTTTGTTCACCGCTGCCGTTATCCCTGGCAGGGCCTCAAATGTACTGATCGAACCATCTACCTGACGCCCGCCATGGTTCGACACGATGATGCCATTCATTCCATAGTCGATGGCTTTTCGCGCATCGTCAGGGTGCAAAATTCCTTTCAGCAACACAGGCAACTTGGTGTGCTCACGCAAAAATTCTAGATTGTCCCACGTCAAAGCTGGATTGGAGTAAATCGAAACAAATTTCTGCACTGCTTTTATCGGTCGGCCTGACTTCAGTTTAGAAAAGAAGCCGCTGCCCGGGTAATTATTTACCAACGTGATCAAGCCCGACAACGAATGGGCTGTTACATTCCTTTTCTCGGCAGGCACCGGCTCATCCATCAACTTCTGAAAAACAGGATCAGACGTATATTGAGCAATGCCTCTGCCTTCCATAAAAGGCAAATACGCCATATCCAAATCTCGTGTGCGCCAACCCAGCATGGTCGTATCGAGCGTTACCGCGATGGCCTGGCAACCGCACTTCTCGGCACGCTGAACAAAACTCGCTACCAAGTCGCGCGATTTGCTCCAATACAGCTGAAACCAATATGGGCTATTGCCCATCGCATCAGCCATTTCTTCCATTGGCTTAGATGCTTGGCTCGAAAAAATATAGGGAATACCCAAAGATGCCGCAGCCTTCGCTACCGCTACATCGGCATGAGGGTGTACCAACTCTAACACACCAATCGGAGCCAGCAAAAAAGGCGAAGCATATTTTTGGCCGAGCAACTCAACAGAAGTATCGCGCTCGCTTACGTTGCGCAGCATGCGCGGAATGATTTTGTATTGATCGAATGCAGAGCGGTTACTGCGCAATGTCGACTCTACGCCAGCACCACCTATGATGTAACCACGCGCCCGAGCACTCATTTTTGCCGCTGCTTTTTCTTCCAACACATTTGGGTCAACCGGCACCAATGGCGGAATGCCCGCAAAGCCATTGGTATAAATTTCTTTTTGTCGGTTGAGACCGGAAGTAGAATTGGCTATCATTTGAATTAAGATTTCAGATTTGTGATTTCAGTTTTAAAGATTATCAACCAGAAGTCATCCCAAAAAATATATTTACTTTGTCAGCCTGAGCCAGACGAAGGCCATTGTAACCCTTAAAGAAGGTTTCGCCATGCTGCCAATGACATCTTGCTTTT
>DHLV01000250.1:0-1215 GCA_002405445.1 Flammeovirgaceae bacterium UBA4659
ATGCTGAACAGTATGAACAGGAAGATCACATAGCCCCAGATCTTATGCGTGAGGATGCGATCAAGTCGGTACGTGTTTTTCTTCCACTCCTTGTCGGCCACTTTGCTCGTAACCGCGTTAAGCACACCCTGAATGAAACCATAGCGCTGCACGGTTTCGGCCCCTTGATACTTGGCCGGAAAAAACCGGATATCGTGAGCCAGTTGTTGCAGTTCTCTTTTCTTCGGGTCCGGAAGAAAATTCATTTGATTCCACTGCTGCAGCACGATAAACGCTGCGTGGCGCGACTTCAAGTGTAATTCCGCCTGGATCTTGTCCAAAATGGGGACCAATTCGGCATCCGGCTCATATACATGAAGCGAGGATTTCGGCAGCGGAGCCGCCATTTTTTCTTTCAGTTCATCCAAGCCGGAACCGGTGCGCGCGTTAATCATCACCACCGGCACATCCAGTTGCTTTTGCAACTGGGCGATGTCGAACTCCATGCCCGCCTGGGCCGCCAGATCCACCATGTTGAGCGCCAGTATCGTGGGGATTTGTAAATCCACCATCTGCGTAAGCAGGAGAAAACAGTTTTTGAGATTGGTCGCATCGGCTACCAACACTACGCGGTCCGGGTAGTTTTCGCCTGTAGCATCCACCAGTATTTCCGATACAATTTTTTCGTCCAGTGTGCGCGGATAAATACTGAACGTGCCCGGCAGGTCAATAATTTGCGCGCGGGTAGTGGCGTTGAGTTGGCAATAGCCAATGTGCTTATCTACCGTAACTCCGGGGAAGTTGCCGGTCTTTTGGTTGAGTCCCGTGAGTTGATTGAACAGTGACGATTTACCGGAGTTGGGTTTGCCGGCCAGCGCGATGCGAAGGTGGGGTGACTGCGCCATGTTACCGGAGGATTGCAATGGTGGCCGCCTCGCTCACGCGCAGCGAAAGATCAAAGCCCGAAATGGTGACACAAACCGGATCGCCCAAGGGGGCCGCGTAGTTGAAACGCACCGATGAGCCGGGAAGAAACCCCATTTCCAGCAGTTTAACCGATAGCTCCTCATCGTGGAACCCGGCAATCACTGCGGTTTCCCCGGGGGCCATTTCCGCCACATTTTTAAGGTTTTGCAAGCTTATTTAGACCGATTTTAAACAGCGCAAGATAGACGGCTGGCCAGTGCTAACCAAAGACTTCGGTCATTTGTTGTATTCTTGTTTTTTGATTTTTCC
>DHLV01000250.1:1526-4224 GCA_002405445.1 Flammeovirgaceae bacterium UBA4659
GCGCGACTTAAAGAAAAATCTGGGATGCGGCTAGTTTGGTTATCGGTCATCATGCTTATCGGTTGCAAGGGTGCAATCGAGAGAAGAAGTTGTGATTACATTACTGACTACTTTCCCCATGTTTATGAAGCGGAACTCGCATTTCAGGATAGGAAATACCAACGCGCAAGCGAATACTATCAAAAAGCCTTTGAAAATTGCAAGCCAGTCAACACAGTTCTCTATTATGAGATGTTGAACTATGCTGAAGTCTGTGCTCGTTTGGGGCGAAACCAGGAGTGTTTGCAATTCATCATGTATAGTATTGATGAAGGCTATGAGCTTCAATATTGGTTGGAAGACTCTCTCTTTCGCGAAGCGTTCAATTCCCAAGAGGGTAAAAAGCTAATAGCCGACTATCCGAAGCTAAGAAGCGATTATGAGTTGCAGGTAAACCGAAGGTTGAGGAGTGAAATACATGAAATGATGCACACCGATCAGATGTACCGAAATAATGGGTACAAACAATTGAAACAGGATAGTATTGATCGGATAAATACCAAAAAGCTAATTGAGATTTTTGAAGAAATAGGATATCCTAACAATAAAAATGTGGGACACTACTCACTTGACCACACGCATACTGATATCGGGACTATTCTTCTCCACACAGAAGATTCAATCCGGCTTGCTTATTTTGTGCCAAAGCTTATTGAGTTTGTAAGAAGTGGGCAGTGCAACCCGCTGGAAGTAGGGAGATTATTGGATCAGTATCAACTCTATAATGGACAACCACAAACTCATGGCACCTATCAAAGTCAAGAAGGCGGACTTGCTCCGATGATACCTAATTTAGGTGTGGTCAATAAAAATCGAATTGGTATTGGACTACCCAGTTTACAACTTCAGGCGAAGATTGACAGCCTAAGAAGAGTCAATTATCAACTGCCCTAAGATTTCAAAACTTATATTTTTAAAATGTCAACTACCAGTCAATGGTTGGTAAATCTAGAAAGTTACCTCGCAAAACAAAAGTGGGGTACATCACCATCTTCGCTCTACGAACCCATCCGGTACATTATGAAATTGGGTGGCAAGCGCATGCGGCCGATGTTGGTATGTGCTGCTTACTCGTTGTATAAAACAGATGTCAGCCGTGTAATTCCGATAGCGGCTGCGGTGGAGGCCTTTCATAATTTCACCCTGATGCACGATGACATCATGGACCAGGCCCCGTTGCGCAGGGGTAAAGCAACGGTGCACGAGAAATGGAATGTGAACACGGCCATTCTTTCCGGTGATGTGATGCTCGTGCGCGTGTACGATCAGTTGTTGCACATCCCCATAAACCAGCTCACTGAAGTGCTGCCCCTGTTCAACCGCACCGCTGCCGAAGTTTGTGAGGGCCAGCAATGGGATATGGAGTTTGAAACCAAGGCGCGGGTTTCGGAAGCGCAGTACCTGGAGATGATTCGTTTGAAGACCGCAGTGTTGTTGGGCTTCAGTCTTGAGTTAGGTGCGCTGCTGGCCGATGCACCCGAAGATGATCGAAAGGCCTTGTATGATTTTGGCATCAACATGGGTATTGGCTTTCAATTGAAAGATGATCTGCTCGATGTGTTTGCCGATCAGAAAATGTTTGGCAAGCAGGTGGGTGGCGATATCATCGCCAACAAAAAAACGTATTTGCTCATTAAGGCATTGGCGTTAGCCAAAGGCAAGCCGAAGGCGGAATTGCAGAAGTGGCTGGCCGCCAAAAAGTTCGATAAGCGGAAAAAGGTCAAAGCGGTGACCGGCATCTACGAATCACTGGGAATACGGGAACTCACGCAGGCGAAGATCGACAGCTACTTTACGCAGGCGTTTGCTTCCTTGAATGCTTTGAGCGTAAAGGCGGATGCTTTGAAAGCGTATGCGGACGAGATTTCGGCCCGGCAGAAGTAGGTCTTGTTGCTGTTACTTGCGCTTATAAAACACTACCCACGCCCGCTCCTCAGGTACACTCTCGCTCAGCGTATAAAATCCACTGCCATCGCGGGCAAACGTAATGGCTTCGCCCTGGCGCTCGCGCACATAGGCTAACTGAGCAGGTGGCGTTTGTAACAACTTGCTGATGGGGCCGCCATCGGGGCGCTGCCAATAATAGATGTTGTCGTAATCTTTGATGATCACCTCTTTGCCATCAGCCGAGATGTCGGCTGCGCAAATGTTTTTGAACGGCAGCTTAACGCGGAAGCGACCCGTGAGCGTATCGGCCGCGTAGGGATAATCAATCTTGTAAAAGTGAATGCTATCCTCGCGTTTGGAGAGGATGTACATGCCGTGGGCGATGGGGTCTATCATCAAGGCTTCCGTGTCCCGCACGCCATCATCCAGCTTGATGTACAGGGTGTCAAAATTGGAAATGTCTTTTTGAGGGGCGTCAAAAACGGGTTCTTCAAACCGGTACAAAATCTTTACCGGATACTGGGCCAGGTTGTCACCAATGTCGGCCACATATACATACGTTTTGGTGGAGTCGGGCCCGGTGCCGAGCGCAATGTCTTCCCAGTCGCGGTTCGTGATGCCGTTCAGGCGGCATGTCATCTTGATCTCCCCTTCGGCCGAAATGAGGTAGACCTCAGCGGGGTTGCCGCTGTCGTTGTGCGTCCACAGCAGGCCGGGATTGCTGGCACTGGCCACTAAACCTGAAGCTTCGGCAAGTTCGCTGGGCACCGGC
>DHLV01000167.1:0-1560 GCA_002405445.1 Flammeovirgaceae bacterium UBA4659
GCCCAAGTACATCAACTCGCCCGAAACGGAAATTTACCATAAGAGCGATGTTCTGTACGGACTGTACCAAGGCAAGAATGCCATCCGCAATGCTGAAACCTGCTACCTGGTTGAAGGCTACACGGACGTGATCAGCATGCACCAGGCCGGGGTAGAGAATGTGGTGGCCAGCTCAGGCACAGCTTTGACGGAGGCACAGATCAAACTCATCCACCGTTTTACAGAAAATGTGACCGTGTTGTTTGATGGCGATACGGCAGGGATCAAAGCCGCTTTGCGTGGCATCGACATGTTCTTAAAGGGCGGATTGAATGTGCGCGTCCTTCTTTTCCCGGATGGCGAAGATCCCGATAGCTATTCGCGTAAACTTGGCACCACCGAGTTTCAGAGGTTTTTAAAAGAGAAGACACAGGATTTTGTGTCATTCAAAACCACGCTGTATGCAGCCGAGGCGGGAGGCGACCCCATCCGCAAAGCCGAGTCGATAAAAGAAATCGTGTCGAGCATCGCATTGATACCCGACCCTGTCAAGCGCTCCGTTTACGTACAGGAAACCAGCAACCAGCTCAAGATTGCGGAGCCCGTGTTGTTGACGGAGATGAACAAGCTTCTCATTCAGGAGAGACGCAAGGCGGAAAAGGAAAAGGTGCGCGCAGCAAGTGAGGAAAAAGAAGAGATTCAAAATGCGTTACCCCCGGTAGATGAATCCGCAGCAACAAATATCGATACGCGCAGCATGGTATATTACCAGGAGCGAGAAACGATCAGGTTGTTGTTGAACTATGCAAACCAGCGCGTGAATGAGCAGGCCGTTTCCGATTTTCTTTTGAATGAGCTGGAAGACGTGGAGTTCTCTAATGATACGTTCAAAAGTATTTTTGAAGAGTTTAAGTTAGGTTTGGTGAGTGGCGAATTACCCGATACCCAGCATTTTTTGCAACATGGCACAATTGAAACAAAACGGGTAGTAACCGAATTGATCACCAGTCGTTATGAAACCAGCCAGCATTGGAGCGACAAGTACAAAATTTTTATTCCTCAAGAACATGATGTGTTGGAACAAATCGCCCTTACCAACGTTCTACGGCTAAAGTTCAGGGTTGTTCAAAAAATGATGGAGGATAACCTGCTGGCAGTGAAGAATGCGGAGGAGAAAGACAACTGGGATGAACTAGATAAGGCTTTGGAAACGCATGCCGGACTTAAACGCGCAGAAAGTGAATTGGCAGGTATGTTGGGCATTGTGGTGGCCAAATAAACAACAGAAAATGATCGGTAAAGGATAGCAACCAAGACGTTGATACTGCGTGCAACATTTCAAACCGCTGACTACAAATCAATGAATAAAAAACTGAAAATAGATTCCATCGAAGAGGCCATTGAAGAAATCAAAAATGGAAAGGTGATTATTGTGGTAGACGATGAAGACCGCGAGAACGAAGGCGACCTGGTTCTGGCCGCCCAGGTCGTCACGCCGTAAAGCAGCAACTTCATGGCGCGCCACGGACGCGTCCTGATCTGCCTCACCCTCACCGAGCCGCGCTGCCGCCAGCTCAACCT
>DHLV01000167.1:1570-1736 GCA_002405445.1 Flammeovirgaceae bacterium UBA4659
GAAGACCGCGAGAACGAAGGCGACTTTATCTGCGCGGCCGAGTGTATTACCCCCGAAATTGTCAATTTTATGGCAACGCATGGCCGTGGGCTTATTTGCGCACCGCTCAGTGAAGAGCGTTGCACAGAGTTGCAACTGGAGCTGATGGTCGGAAAAAATACTGCGG
>DHLV01000167.1:1955-2201 GCA_002405445.1 Flammeovirgaceae bacterium UBA4659
AGTATTTCTGCCCACGATCGTTTCAAGACCATTAAAGCATTGGTTGACCCGGAAACAAAACCAGAAGAGCTCGGAAAGCCAGGCCACATTTTTCCCCTTCGGGCCAAAAAAGAGGGCGTTCTGAGGCGGTCGGGACACACAGAGGCTGCCATTGACTTTGCGAGACTTGCGGGCTTTCGCCCTGCGGGTGTGTTGGTAGAAATCATGAACGAAGATGGATCAATGGCGCGGCTGCCTGATCTGGTG
>DHLV01000167.1:2327-2768 GCA_002405445.1 Flammeovirgaceae bacterium UBA4659
ATGGCGCGGCTGCCTGATCTGGTGAAGGTGGCAGAGCGGTTTAACCTCAGGCTGGTAACCATCAAAGACCTGATTGCGTATCGGATGCGGACGGAGTCGCAAATCAGGCGGCAGGTAAATGTAAATATGCCCACCCTGTGGGGTGACTTTAAACTCTACGCATACGAGCAACTCAATACAAACGAAATCCACATGGCGTTGGTGAAGGGCACCTGGCAGAAAGACGAGCCTGTGATGGTACGCGTGCACTCTTCATGCGTAACGGGAGATATTTTTGGGTCCTGTCGTTGCGACTGCGGGCCACAACTTCACCATGCCATGAACATGGTAGAAAAAGAAGGAAAAGGTGTGGTTCTTTACATGAAACAAGAGGGGCGAGGCATTGGCTTACTCAACAAACTGAAAGCCTATAAGTTACAGGAGGAAGGACTGGATACGGTG
>DHLV01000167.1:2934-7762 GCA_002405445.1 Flammeovirgaceae bacterium UBA4659
GGAAGGACTGGATACGGTGGAGGCGAATTTGCAACTTGGATTTGACATGGACGGTCGCGACTATGGTATAGGTGCCCAGATTCTGAATGACCTGGGGATTTCCAAGTTACGCTTGATCACCAATAACCCGAAAAAGCGCGTGGGCCTTACAGGCTATGGGCTGGAAATTGTGGAAAATATTCCCATCGAAATAACACCCAATGAGCACAACGAAAGGTACCTGCAAACAAAACGCGATAAACTCGGCCACGATATTTTAGGTCACAGATGAAGCAACTCTCAACATTGGTTTTTGTTTACTTTTCCGTAGCTGCACATGCACAACAGTTTCCCTTTGAATTTTGGCACGAAGGAAAAATTGTGTTGGAGACTAGCGATACCCTGCGAGGGCTGGTGAAGTATGACCTGCAAAACGACATGCTGCAATTGAAAGTTAGAAATCAATTAGAAAGTTATACCGCACGCAAGGTCTTGTTTTTTGAAATCTTCGATCAGAGCGCCAAACGTTACCGGCAGTTTTTTTCTCTGCCTTATTCGGAAAATAACACCTACAACACACCTACTTTTTTTGAACTGGTGGCCGAAGGTAAGCTAACCGTGCTGACGCGCGAGAGACTTGAGTACCGCACCGTTACAACGGGATTTTACTATTATGGTAACTACACGCGGCTGGTGTTGGTCAATATCTACTTTTTGTTGAAACCAAACGGCAAGATTGAACAGTTGAACAACCCCCGCAGACGAGATTGGCTTGAATTGATGAAGAATAAAGAAGACGATGTGGTTACTTTTGCAAAAGAAAACCGCCTCGACTTTGATGATAAGTTCGAACTCACCCGGATCATTGAGTATTTCAATTCGTTATAAGTAAACTATGCACAAGCCTTTGATTTTGGTAACAAATGATGACGGTATTACCTCACGGGGTATATTGAATCTGGTGGAGGTAATGAAGGGTTTGGGAGAAGTGCTGGTGGTGGCGCCTGACGGCCCACAATCCGGAATGGGGCACGCCATTACCGTGGGCGATACCTTGCGCCTTAAAGAGTCTTTTATTTTTGATGGAGTGAGGGCGTATGAGTGCAGCGGCACCCCTGCTGACTGTGTAAAAATGGCGCGGCATTTTGTGTTGCGTACCCAGCGGCAACCCGATGTAGTGGTCAGTGGTGTTAATCACGGAAGCAACACATCTATCAGCGTGTTGTACTCCGGTACTATGTCGGCCGCCATCGAAGGGGCCATCGAAGGAACTCCTTCCATCGGGTTTTCATTATGTGACTACAGCCACAAGGCAGACTTTTCACACACACACGAATTTGTCCATAAGATCACTGACCAGGTGTTGAAAAAGGGTTTGCCCAAAGGTGTGGCCCTCAATGTGAATATACCACCGAAACGCAACGAAGCCATTCAGGGCATCCGAGTTTGCCGGCAGGCCAACGCAAAATGGGTAGAGGAGTTTGATCAACGCTTCGATCCTTATGGACGGGATTATTTTTGGATGACAGGGAATTTCATCAACTTCGATAAAGCAGAAGACAATGATGAGTGGGCCATAGCCAACAACTACGTTTCGGTAGTGCCATGCCAATTTGACCTCACCGCCCATCAGGCCATAGCAGTGCTCAACGAGGAGTGGGATATACTTCATTAGAACCTGCTGCACATTTGATCAACCTTAACAATTGGCGCCTGAATCGCAGGGGCACAGCATCACCGGGGTGCAATCCGGATTTTTCGCTATGATATTTTGCTGCGCCTGCCTAAGCGGGGTCTACGTCAAAAATGACCTTCACATTCCGATACTCCTTTTTTTCTTTGAAGTGCTCTGCCACTTCCTGCAAAAGTGTTTTTGTTTCGCTTAGTTTACCCTGATCGCGTGCAATCTTGATCGCAATCGTTAATAAAAATTCATTTCTGATTTTTGAAATCATGGGCTCTGCCGGTCCCAAAATACGTGCGTGTTTCAATGCCTGGCGAATTGCAACAACAAATTCCTCCGCCATGTTGCGCACCACTTTTTTGTCGGTATGCTTTAAGGTAATTTCAATGAGGCGTGCGAAGGGCGGATAAAAGTGCTCTTGACGGTCGTGCAGTTGATTTTCCAAAAAACCGAAAACATCATTTTTGATGATCAGTTTGAACAGCGGGTGCTCAGGGTTGGAGGTTTGAATCACCACCTTCCCTCGTTTATTGCGCCTGCCTGCACGGCCACTTACCTGTGTGATCAGTTGAAATGCGCGCTCGTACGAGCGGAAATCGGGGAAGTGCATCATTCGGTCGGCATCAAAAACACCGACCAAACTCACACGGTCGAAATCCAAACCCTTTGTCACCATTTGCGTGCCTACCAGTATGTCTGTGCGGCCGGTTTCAAATGCTTCAATGATGTTTTCGTATCCACTTTTGGAGCGGGTCGTATCTAAATCCATCCGCATGACATGGGCTTCTGCAAATTGCAGCTTCAGCTCTTCTTCTAGTTTTTCGGTACCATAGCCAACGGTTTGAATCCGTTTGGAGGAGCATGTTGGACATTGCCCGGGCAGTTCTTCCTTATAACCACAATAATGGCACACCATCGCATGCCTGTATTGGTGGTAGGTCAGGCTCACGGCACAGTTGATGCACTTAGGCACCCAACCGCAATCCTCGCACTCAGTCATGGGCGAATAACCGCGTCTGTTTTGAAAGAGGATCACCTGTTCTTTCTTTGCGATGGCATCGCTCATCTCACCCATCAGTAGCTTTGAAAATTCTCCTTTCAGGGTTTTGTTCTTGCGCTCTTGACTCAAGTTGGCAAATAATATTTCTGGCAATTGAGCTTCGCCAAACCTGTCAGATAAAGTAACGAGTTGATATTTTCCAACCGTAGTCTGATAAAACGATTCTACCGATGGCGTTGCACTTCCCAACAATGCCTTGGCATGATGGATTTGCGCCATCAACAGGGCCACATCGCGTGCATGGTAGCGAGGGGCGGGCTCGTGTTGCTTGTAGGATGGGTCATGCTCTTCATCTACGATGATCAAGCCGAGGTTGTCAAAAGGTAAAAATACAGAAGACCGCACGCCTACCACAAAACGTAACTTTCCCGCCACTATGCCGTTCCATACTTCCACTCGTTCATTGTCAGAAAACTTAGAATGATACACGCCCATCTCACTACCAAAAACTTTTTTTAGCCGTTGTACCACTTGAGTAGTGATGGCAATTTCGGGTAGCAGGTATAAAACCTGATTACCGCCTTCTAATGCGCGCTTGATCAGGTCAATATAAATCTCCGTTTTGCCGCTGCCGGTCACACCGTGCAGCAATGCAGTTCGGTTATGTTCAAAAGCATGCAGAATTTCATTGCGCGCCCGTTCTTGTTTTTCGCTCAAAAGCAGAGGTGCCACGTGGGTGGGGTCGTTAAACCCAAACCGGGGCACTACTACCTCAAACTCTTCGAGCACGTTGTTTTTTACCAATGTAGCCAATGATGATTCTGATATTTCAGCATCAACCAATGCAGACTTGGCAATTCCTTTTAGGTTGGCCTCAGGATGTGAAAATACAGGCACGCGCTGCAGGTACTTCAGCATCACACCCTCTTGCTTGGGTTTTGTTGAGAGTGAATCAAACAAAGCCTCGAGTTTGTTTTTATCTGTGTAAGCTGCTACCAATCGAATATATCGCTCCGTTTTTGGACGATACCTTTCCCGCACTTGTTCAAAAAGCAAAATGGCTGATTTACTCGATAGCGACTTTAAAATGGTGTAAATGCTTTTTGCGCCCAGCAGCCCCGATACCTGGCTGTAGGTGAGCGTGCCACTTTTTAGATGATTGATTACCAGCCGTTCACGTTCCGAAAAATCGAAGTTGGTTTCGGCCTCATTGAAAGCAGGATGTAGTTGCACCATGCTTTCGCTGGAAAGTTTTAGACCCGATGGCAACGCTGCCGCCAACACTTCGCCTAATGTGCACAGGTAGTAGTCCGCTATCCACTGATACAGTTTGAATTGTTGCGGATAGATGACCTCCGTTTCGTCCAATAATTCTAAGATATATTTTGCTTCGTAATCTTTGGGCGGCTGGCCGTGTACGGTGACTACGACTCCGGTTAATATCTTTTTTTGGCCGAAAGGAACGATCACACGCTGGCCTGCCATGGTTTTGCCAACCAACGCCTTCGGAATGCGGTAGGTGAAAAATCTTGGGATGGGGACGGGCAAAAGAATTTCGGCAAACTCCGTTTGCGCACCTTCATCAAATAAATCGCCAGACCCTTTCATTCGAAACGACAATATGCAAATTCAAAATGAAATAGACACGTAATTCAAAAAGGTAAGCTTGCTGATCTTCTTCTTGGGAATATCGAAAATCCATTCCGCCTTTTTTTACCAACATTCCTGAGCGGATTGACAGTGGAGCCAGATCAGACAGCATTAGGTCTTTTCAACGAACGAGCTTGCCGGTACGGTAAAGTGCGTGAAGGATCCACAAGCAGTCGAGATTGCTTTGGCCCTGATTCTTCGCTTGTTTGTTGGTGCCGATTGATTCGCAAACCTTTTACACCTGTTTTGTATGAGGGAGCTGGCGTGCTTGTCGTGTAGAATTGTATTCTTGGATGTTAGAGTAGTTTAGGGATCTTTGAAAAACCCATGAGTAAAAGCAGATAAAAGTGAGCGAGTTGTTAAATTTGTTCATGGAGAAAAAGAACAGACAACTCAGCTTGATGGATGCGGTACTCAGTTACAGCAGCAGGAGAAACACAAGCAAGGCGGTGGCCACCCTATCAGAGATAAACAAACTGGTCAACTGGCAAGCGCTGGTGGGCTTGGTGAAAGGG
>DHLV01000165.1:0-7923 GCA_002405445.1 Flammeovirgaceae bacterium UBA4659
CAAACCGATAAGCCGAATTTCATGGGCTTGATCCACGCATTTACGCCTGTTACCACCGTATGGTCAGAAAAGTACATCATGCCAGCCAGCGCAAAGAGAGCCAGGTGAAACACTCCGCCCCAGAAGAGTCGTTGATTATCCCGTTTGATCGATGATGCGAATTCAAAAATTCTCATGGAGTAATTTTTTGGTTTTACTTGCCCGCACCAAATAATAAGTCAGCAAGCCAATCGGGCCGAAGAAGAACGTCAGCAGCAAGCAGGGTACTGTGGCAAGGTGTGGAAGCCCGATCTTTTGGCTGTTGCTCAGAACCCACGTGCCCACAAATAAATCGAAGGCTAGGTAGTGTACCCACCCAGCGGTAACGCCCCAGGGATCTGTAAATAACCGCATCACGCCAGCCAATGAGTTGAAGTTGCCATCACTTTTGCCGAAAAACAAGATGATGAGCGTGGCGTACACCAGTGCCAATAGCAGTGGGAACACGCCACTGAGCACAATCACCTTGGTGAAGCGCCATCGCGGAGCAAAAACCAACAACATCCAACCGATGGGTGCTATGCTGTTGCAAAGAGTAAAGAGCTGATCAGGTTTCATGCGTTTCTTTTGAAAGAATAAATTTACTCAAATATCTGGCAGGGTTATCTGATTTTGATGAATTTTGACGGATGATAAAACACATCGCGTTAGTTATTTCAGTAAACTTATCTTTTTTGAGCATGCTTGCGCAGGATTTGGATCAGTATTTGGCATTGGGCGATTCATACACTATTGGTGAAAGTGTAGCGGAAGCCGAGAGATGGCCCAATCAATTAGTTGACTCCTTGCGCAAGAAAGGGTACCACATCGCAAAGCCTCGTATTATTGCCACCACCGGCTGGCGCACCGATAACCTGAAGAATGCAATGAACATTGCACAACTCAAACCGACCTACGACCTCGTGTCGTTGTTGATTGGCGTTAATAACCAATACCAGGGCAAGTCGGCTGAACAGTATGCTATTGAGTTTGAGGAATTATTGACCACGGCAATTCATTTGGCAAAAGGGAAATCGCAAAATGTTTTTGTAGTATCCATTCCGGATTATGGCTACACACCCTTTGGCAAGCCCAGGCAGGAAACCATCACAAAAGCAATCGATCAGTTCAATGAAATCAATGCACGCATCGCCTACAAGCACAAGGTACAATACTTTAACATCACCGACATCTCGCGCGAAGGCTTGAAACAGCCAGACTTGGTAGCATCAGATGGACTTCACCCTTCCGGCAAGATGTATGCACAATGGGTTGCGTTAATTGCGAGGGATTTAGAGCGGAAGTAGGTTGCCGCTTTGACTTATAAAAGTTTTAATAACAGATTGCCTAAATTCCTGGCAATAATTTGATGCCCCGCGGCAGTGGGATGAATACCGTCCGCCTGGTTTAGCTTTTCATCGCCTGCCACACCCTCCAGTAAAAAAGGCATCAATGTAGCGTTGTTCTGTTTGGCCAATTCCGGATAAATGATTTTGAATTCGCTGCTGTACTTTGGCCCCATGTTGGGCGGCACCATCATGCCTGTCATCACAATTTTGGCGTTGGGGTACTTCTGCTTCACTTTATCGATGATTCCCTGTAAGTTCTTTCGGGTCTGGTCGATAGGCAGGCCGCGCAAACCATCGTTGGCGCCCAGTTCCAGCACAAAAATGTCCAGCGGTTGTTTCAGCACCCAGTCGATGCGGCTTAAACCACCTGCCGATGTTTCGCCACTCAGCCCGGCATTGATGGCCTTCACTTTCACACTGCCCTTGCTCAACTCTTTTTCGATGAGAGCGGGAAAAGATTCATCGATGGAAAGGCCATAGCCGGCCGTTAGGCTATCGCCAAAAAACAGAATTGTTTTGGATCCCGTATTTTTTTGAAACACCACCAACATTAAAATAAATAAGATACTTTTGCCGACCATCACCGCAAGGTAGAGTTTGCTTTCGAACCAATTGAACGCAAACTCAAAATTTTTGTTAAAAATTTGTTAGTAAGCCAATACGCTCAAAAGAAGAGTTATTTTTAACGATTTCGTTTGATATTAAAATACCACATCGATGGATATTGTACTAGAGTGCGACCAACTCACTAAAACTTATACCTCGGGCGAAAAAAAACTGACGGTGTTAGATCATGTTTCGTTCAAGGCCGAGCTGGGAACCAGCTTATCGATCATTGGCCCCTCCGGTAGCGGTAAGACCACGTTGCTGGGGTTGTGCGCGGGACTAGACGTGCCCACCAGCGGTACGATTTCCTTGATGAACTTCAAACTGAACAACTTAAGCGAAGATGATCGCGCCTACATCCGCAATCAATACGTGGGCTTTGTGTTTCAGAATTTTCAATTGCTTTCTACCCTCACAGCCTTAGAAAATGTGATGGTGCCATTGGAACTACGAGGCGAAAAAAATGTTGCAGCCAAAGCAAAAGAGTTGCTCGGCCGTGTAGGGCTGGGCGACCGTTACCACCATTATCCCACACAGTTATCGGGTGGTGAGCAGCAACGAGTTGCCTTGGCGAGGGCTTTTATCACATCGCCAAAAATTTTGTTTGCTGACGAACCCACCGGCAACTTGGATGAAGCCAACGCACAGCAAGTAACCGATTTACTATTTGGCCTCAACCGTGAGGAAAAGACTACACTCGTTTTGGTTACGCACAATTTAGATATAGCTCAGAAAACACAGCGTATCATCCGCATGAAGGGCGGCTCGGTTGTTTCGCAATAAACCCCAACCTGTCAACACCTTAACCCGTTAAACTTCAAATCCCTTGATCGAGTATCAAATCAAAATTAAGCGAAGCACAAAATCGATTCTCCGCGATCGCTGGGTGTGGATCATGGCCTGGCGCGATGGGCGGCATAATTTTTCGCGACTGTTTTTATTTATCTCCTCGTTGATCACCGGCATTGCCGCGGTGGTGGCGATTGCCTCCCTTAATTACTCTTTGCAGGAAGAACTAGATCGAAATGCAAAGGAATTACTGGGTGCCGACCTGGTGGTAAACTCCACCAAAAAAATTTCCGCTGAATTGATCAAGGTCATCGATTCAACTCATGTTTTGTTGGCGCGCGATGCAGACATGGCATCCATGGTGATGTTCATGCATACCAAAGAATCGCGGTTGATAAAGCTGACTGCATTGCAGGGCGATTTTCCGTTTTACGGTGAATTGGAAACATTCCCCGCGGATGCCTACGCCAAAATGAAGAGTGGCCGCTTTGCCATGCTCGATGAATCGCTGGCCACACAATATAATGTAAGCTCGGAAGACTCACTGAAGATCGGCAACACTGTCTTCAAGGTGGCAGGCGTAGTGCGTAAAATTCCGGGTGGGGGAGGCCTGACGGCCACGCTGGCACCGGCTGTTTACATTTCGCTGCGAGAACTGGACTCCACCGGGCTGGTGCAATATGGCAGCAGGGTGAATTACAGTCTTTACCTGAAAACAAAATCAGACCAACAGACAACGGAAGTCATCGACCGCATGAAGCCGTTGTCGAAAAAATTTGGCTTTGCCTTAGAAACGGTGCAAGCGCGCAGAGATGGGCTTGGGCAGGGCATCAAGTCTGTGAACCAGTTTTTTTCGCTGTTGGCATTTGTGGCACTCATCCTGGGCTGCATCGGTGTGGCGAGCTCCGTGCACATCTATGCACGCGAAAAGTGCGATGAGGTGGCGGTGCTACGTTGTGTTGGTTCATCCGGGTGGCAGGCGTTCAACATCTATTTGATCCAGATTTTTGTGTTGGGCCTCGCGGGTAGTTTGTTTGGGGCCGCGCTGGGGGCAGGCATTCATCAGCTTATTCCGGTTGCATTCAAAGAATACATTCCGCTCAAATTACAGTTTGCCATTTCGTGGCGCGCAGTGGCAGAAGGCGTGGCGCTGGGTGCTATCGTATCCATTCTTTTTTCGCTGTTACCGTTGATTGCCGTGCGCTTTGTGCCACCGCTTACTGTGTTACGCGCAGATTTCAGTGCGGCCAAAGTTTTTTCAAAGGCAAGACTTGCAGCCACCGTTGCCATTGTCATGTTCCCGGTTTTGGCGGCTGCCTACCAAACCAAAAGCATTTTATCAGGTGTACTGTTTTCAGTGGGTTTAGCGCTGGCGCTGGGTTGTTTGTCGATGGTGGCGTGGTGCTTGTTGTGGTTGGTGAGGAGGTACTTTCCTGCGAGGGCCACGTTTGTTTTCAGGCACGCATTATCAAATCTCTTCAGGCTAAACAATCAAACCCGTGTATTGATGGTGACCATCGGGTTGGGCGCGTTCATTATCGCCACGCTCAACATCATTCAAAGCAGTCTGCTGGGCCAGGTGGAGTTTACGGGCAACCAAAACCAATCAAATACGATTCTATTCGACATACAGCCGTCACAAAAAGAAGGTGTGCAGCAGTTGATGGACGAGCAGAAATTACCCATCAACCAGGTAGTGCCAATCATCACCTGCCGGTTGAGTGGTTTGAAAAACAAAACCATCGAAGAAATCCAAAAAGATACAACGAACATACCAGAGTGGGCGCTCACACGCGAGTACCGCGTAACGTACCGCGACAGCCTGAGTAAAAGTGGGTCTGAGGAATTGGTGAAGGGCGAAGTACAGAAGTTTTATCCGGGCCGCAAAGATTCGGTGTATGTCACCATTTCCGAAGGCATGCACGAAACACTGAAGTTGGAGATAGGCGATTCGCTCACATTCAATGTGCAGGGTGTAGACTTACGCGTGCGCGTGGGCGGCATACGCAAGGTAGAGTGGCCGAAAGATCCGCCTAACTTTTTGTTTGTGTTCCCCGGTGGTGTGTTAGAAAATGCTCCGCAGATTTGGGTGGCCACTACGCGCATCAATGATAACGTGGCAGCTAGTAAGTTCCAACAGGCATTGGTGGTCAACTACCCTAATGTGTCGCTCATTGATTTGCGGTTGGTGCTGAGTACAGTAGATGAGTTGTTCAAGAAAGTTGGTTTGGTGATTCGCTTCCTGGCGTTGTTTAGCATCGTCACCGGACTGGTAGTATTGGCAGGAGCAGTCATCAATAGTAAGTTCGCGCGCATGAAAGAAAATGTGTTGCTGCGCACCATTGGTGCACGCACTTCGCATCTGACAAAAATAACGCTGATTGAATACGGCTACCTCGGCTTGTTCTCGGCCCTTACGGGGATGGCGCTTTCATTGGGCGGAGGCTGGCTGCTGTGCAAGTTTTTCTTCCAAGTATCTTTTTCAGTAGACTGGATCGAGTTGTTCGCCATCAGCGCAGGTGTGATGTTGCTCACTATGTTTATTGGCTGGTTTAACTCACGCGAAGTAATTTCTACTCCACCTTTGCAGGTGTTGAGGAGGGAGGGGTAGGGTAGACTCGGCCTGCCGTTTGCCAATTCTTGCTAAGTACTAAATGCATCAAGTAGCACTTATCTGCGTGTTTTTCACACGATCCTCCAAGGTGTATTCCCAGATGGCTGAAAAATCAAGTACTGCTTTTTTTGTGAGGACGTAGCTAGCCATTTTTTCTTTTGGCCGCTTTCAATTTTCCAAGATGTTTTTTTGGATCGAAGTTTACAGCCACACCACTTTCAATGTCCTCATTGATGGCTTTTTTGAGAGCTAATTTTTTAGACTCCTCTTCTTCAAGAAGTTTAAGCCCCGCTCAGATTAATTCACTGGCATTTTTAAATCTACCTGTTGATATTTGATCATCAACAAATTCATCAAAATGGTCTCCAAGCGAAACGGATGTATTGCGACTCATCGGGTTAATAATTAGTTTTAGAAATGTATAAAATCAAGTATTGAAACCTTAGCCCAACGAGCTTTAACTAAAAGCTCAAGGTTATTGATTTGCTTATGCCAGCATTCCGCTAGCATCTCAGGAGTATATGGGACCTTTTCAAAGTCGGCAATCATTTGGTGCTTTTGTACCATGAATGTTGTACCTGACTTTTTTCAAGAGATACAAACTATGAACGTTCAAAAACCTCCCCCAAATCAATCACTAGATCTGGTAACGTTTTAGGCGATAATCTTTCTCCTTTTAAAAACGGGCGGTTAAGGCTTTTGTATTTTCCATCTGCCAACACATACACTAAAACCGTTTGCTCGGCAGGCTGCACAATCCAATATTCATTTACGCCTGCTTGTTCGTAGGCATAAAACTTTTCGCGCTGGTCTTTCTTTGATGTATGCGGTGAAAGAATTTCGATTACCCAGTCGGGCGCACCGAGGCAACCCTTCTCATCAATTTTTGAGGTATCGCAAATCACCGAAATATCGGGCTGCACCACAGTCGTGATTTCAGCATCGCTTATCTTATCATTCGATTTCGGAAGCCTTACATCAAAGGGGGCGATAAAAACCTTACACTTTTTCTTTTTCAGAAAGTTGGCGATCTGCCTGTAAAGCTCACCGCCAATGGTCTGGTGAAAGCTACCGGGCGCGGGAGACATTTTAAAAATTTTGCCACCAATCAACTCCACCATCTCATCCCATTGCCAGGTAAGATAATCGGCATAGCTGTACGTTCCCGATAAGTCTGGCTCTTTCACTTCCATGAACATAAAGCTAGTCTCTCAGTTTGAATAAACCAAAAAAAGCGAAACCCGATTCTGAGCCTAGCGAAGAATCTCTCTCAGTTGATTATTCGCTCACAGCAATTCGTTCCAGCCTGCCGGAGCCAGCGCAGGCAGGGCGCTGCTCAGAATGGACCTAAAACAATAAAAAAGCCACCCCGTTTTGAAGGTGGCTTTCTATCTTTAATGTGAACGTCTATCGTTACGGCTTCACTTCTGTAGCAGGTTCTGGTTTAGCAGCTTCTTCCAGTTTTTCAGATGTGCCGTTGGTAAATTTCTCGTACGTAGTTTGGCCGGCAAACGGGCGTCTGCCAATCAACCGCTCTAAGTCTGATTGAAATAAAATTTCTTTTTCCAACAACTCTTTAGCAATGATCTCCAGATGGTCGCGGTGGCGGATGAGCAAATCCTTGGTGCGTTGGTATGCTGTTTCAACAATTCGCTTCGCCTCTTGATCGATTTTTTCAGCGGTGGCATCGGAGTAGGGTTTATTAAACGTGTAATCCGATTGCTTTGAGTCGTAGAATGAAATATTGCCGATCTCTTTATTCATGCCATACACGGTTACCATGCTGTAGGCCATTTTGGTAATGCGCTCCAGGTCACTGAGTGCACCGGTCGAAATCTTGTCGAACACAATTTCTTCCGCAGCGCGCCCGCCAAAGGTCATGCTCATTTCATCCAACAACTGCTCGGTTTGATATAGGAACTGTTCTTTAGGCAAATATTGCGCATAACCCAACGCGGCTACACCGCGCGGCACAATGCTCACCTTTACCAAAGGATCGGCATGTTCTAAAAACCAACCTGCTACGGCATGGCCGGCTTCGTGGTAGGCCACAATTTTCTTTTCTTCAGGCGAGATGATTTTTGTTTTCTTCTCCAATCCGCCAATCACCCGGTCAATGGCATCTTGAAAATCTTGCATGTCCACTTCCGTTTTGTCTCTGCGGGCGGCAATCAACGCGGCCTCGTTACATACGTTCGCAATCTCGGCACCGGCAAAGCCGGGTGTTTGCGCAGCCAATTTTTTGACGTCTACATTCTTCGACATTTTGATCGGCTTCAGATGCACTTTGAAGATTTGCTCGCGTCCAACAATGTCCGGCTTGTCGATGCTGATCTGGCGATCGAAGCGGCCGGGCCGCAGCAGCGCTGAATCCAGAACATCGGGACGGTTGGTGGCAGCCAGAATAATTACCCCGCTGTCGGTAGCAAATCCATCCATCTCCACCAGTAATGAGTTCAACGTATTCTCACGCTCATCGTTCGCTCCTGGCATTTGCCCTCTGCCGCGTGAGCGGCCAATGGCATCAATTTCGTCAATGAAGATAAT
>DHLV01000165.1:8076-8364 GCA_002405445.1 Flammeovirgaceae bacterium UBA4659
ATCAATTTCGTCAATGAAGATAATACAGGGTGCTTTTTCTTTTGCTTGCTTAAACAAATCGCGCACACGCGCTGCACCCACGCCCACAAACATTTCAACAAAATCAGAGCCCGATAAAGAAAAGAACGGAACACCCGCCTCGCCTGCCACAGCTTTTGCCAACAACGTTTTACCCGTTCCAGGAGGGCCCACCAATAACGCACCTTTGGGGATTTTTCCACCGAGTTTAGTGAACTTTTGTGGCGTCTTTAAGAAATCTACAATTTCTTTGATTTCTTCTTTTGCTTC
>DHLV01000165.1:8462-8842 GCA_002405445.1 Flammeovirgaceae bacterium UBA4659
TGATTTCTTCTTTTGCTTCTTCCAGGCCAGCCACATCAGCAAATGTGATCTTCACTTTGTTTTCGGCATCGAAAAGCGCAGCTTTCGATTTTCCGATGTTAAAGATTTGTCCACCCGGGCCGCCACCGCCTGTCATTCTGCGCATCAACATCCAAAAGCCAAAAACCAGCAAAAACAGGAAGCCCACATTGATCAATAAGTTGGTGTAGTCTTGCCGATCTTCGCTGCTCACATCGATTTTGTCGGCCCGCGAAAAGTCTTTGGTAAGTTGGTCATACTTTTCAATGAACTTGTCTTTGCTAAGCACTTTGAATTTATAGTGCGGCCCGTTTACGTTTAAACCCAGAGGGCTGGAGTTCTTTTCAATGTCTTGCTTGTAT
>DHLV01000165.1:8945-9405 GCA_002405445.1 Flammeovirgaceae bacterium UBA4659
TTCTTTTCAATGTCTTGCTTGTATTTGGCATTTTGAATGGCTTCTTGTTTCAGTGTAACTTCTACCACATCTTCGTTGGTGATGTATGTAATTTTTCGCACATCGCGTGCCAACACCATGTCTTCAAAGGCGCTTTGCTTTAGCTCAATGAGTGAGCCGCTGTTTACCATTTTGCTGATAAAAAATATCGCGAGAATCAAGGCAAGAATAATCCAGGTTTGGTAATTGGTACGGGGCATCTTAGGCGGCACTATCTTCTTTTCTCTGTCTTTGTCCATTTTAAGTCTTGTCTATCGTTTCAGTAACGTTCTAATCACAAATAAGTTTGTTAATCGGGCATTTCGGTGATGTGCGCATCGCCCCAAAGCCTTTCGAGTGCATAAAACTCGCGCCTATCTTTGCGAAATACATGAGCCACCACAGAGATATAGTCGAGAATCAACCACACAATAAAGTATAT
>DHLV01000048.1:0-2484 GCA_002405445.1 Flammeovirgaceae bacterium UBA4659
CTGCTCCAGCCATTCCTTTTTGCGCGTGAGCTGCTGTATCTTTTCATCTACCGCACTTAAAAACGAAGCGATTTTTTGTTGTTCGGGGAGGGAGGGGAAGCCAATCTTAAACTCGTTAATCTGCTTCAGACTAATGTGGGGTATGCCTGAACTTGTGTTTACCTCATCAACGTAGCGATGAAATTTAGGAGAAAAAATATGATGGTATATAAATCGAATATCTGAAGTATGGTTGCTTCTTATCCGTGCTACACGTTGTATTAAAATTGCACCTGAATCACTTTCGGAAACTAGCGCTACATTCTTTCCAACTTTTGAACCGTCCATTCCGATAACTAAATCACCCTTCGCCACCAAGAACTTTTCAACCTGTTTTGTGCTGCTTAAATAATACCGATCAATATCTTTTGAGTGTCGTATAAACCCTTCTGTTATATTGATCCCTCTTAAAATCGGCACTCCCTTCTCATCTTCACTAATTTCATCACTTTGCAATGGAACTCCTGAAAGAATATCCACATGTGGCTCAAGTGCATCAATACGCCAGTCACCCCTAAACTCCTTAAACCTCAACTTAGGCACTTTGCTCATTTGTCTGTATTAGGATTTTTAGGATTTCGGGATTATAGGATTAAAGGCTATCTGTTTTTTTTCGATTATTATTTGATTCATGTTTACTTATTATGGGTCAATCCTATCATCCTCAAATCCTATAAATCCTAATTAAGATGCTTTTTTGTTTTCGGGGTGGTTAACGTTATATACGCGTTTGAACTCCATGCTTCTTGCGCCAAAATTGATGAGTAACCCAATGGGTAAATTATAAGCTTGACAATAGTTCATGGCTTGTGCCAAATGGATGTCTTCGAGTTTTATTACAGCTTTCAGTTCCACCATAATTTTGTTTTCCACAAAAAAGTCAACGCGCCTCGAACCGATGAGATGTTCTTCGTAGTAAATGTCCATCGCCATCTCTCGCTGAAATCCTAATCCCTGCTTCTCCATTTCAATCGCAAGAGCCCGCTGATAGATCACTTCCTGAAAGCCGTTACCCAGCGTGCTGTGCACCTTCATGGCACAACCAATTATCCGGTGTGTTAGCTCCTCATATTTCATTTTACCAATCCTATCATCCTAAAATCCTAAAAATTCTAATTAAGACATTATTTTGATTTGCGAGAGGACTTTGATTTTCTAGCCGGCAATGCCTTTTGCTTTTTTTCTTGCTTGAGTTGTAATGTGCTTTTCGCATTCAGGCTGGTCACCACTTTTTTTCCTGTTTTGGCTTCCAGCTCCAGGCGCGCTACTTTGGCTACGTTGCCGCCTTGCTTTGCCACACGTTTACTGTCATCAAAAGATTTTGGCTTCACCGCCTGCGAGATATCTTTGGTAGAAGCTTCGGCCAGCATGTTTAAAATCAACTCGGTGGTGGTCATGTTATCGCGCAGGTTTTCTTTCTTCAGGCCTTTCAGTATTTTGTATTCTTTGGTGGTTTTATCGGCCCAGGCTTTGGTAATAATGTCGGTAAGGGTGGCAAACTGCACACCTTCTTTCAAGCTGCGTTTGCGCCACTCATCGGTCAGTTCTTTTCGTATTTCAATACTTTTAAGTCGCTGGTTAATCCAGTTCTCGGAGTAGCCAAGTTTTAAATATTGTTCCAGTGCGCGGTCAATACTAAGTTCAGGATCCTGCATTTCATCGAGGCGGTCAGCGCCAACTTCGGCAAGCCATAGTTTAAATGGCTCGGCCTTGGGCGAAGGGATGGACTGAATTAAACGGAAGAGTTGTTCGGTATCGGCAACATCGGTAAGGCGCATTTTGCCATCAGGGGCTTCCATTTTCAAAGCGTTACAATTTGTAACGTTTTCATTTCCTTCATCTAAAAGTCGCTTTTTCAACACACGCCAATTCTCCTGGTGATTTGGGCTTTCGGTCAAAACAGCTACGACATCTACAATGGCTATGAACCATTTTTCCTGTTCACTATCCCAAAGGGTTCTCACTTTCTTACCTTCAAATACCTGAATCGCATTTTGCTGTTTCATATTAAAAAGGTGTTTCTATGCCAAGTTCTTTACAGTAGGCGGCAATCGTGGCATCGGTGGTTTTCATGTCGGCATCGAGCTTCTTCAATTCTTTAGCTACGGTTTTTAGGTTTACTGCTTCTTCTTCTTCAAACGTATCGACATAGCGCGGTATGTTCAGGTTGTAGTCGTTCTCGGCTATTTCTTGTAAAGTGGCTACGTAACTGTATTTGTCTTCGGCTGCTCTGGTGCGGTAGGTGTTTACAATCTTGTCAATATCCTGCGGGCGCAGCACGTTTTGCGTTTTCACCTTTTCAAAGTGCTGGCTGGCATCAATAAACAACACGTTGCCGCTGTGCTCGCGTTTTTTCTTCACCACCATGATGCACGTGGGTATGCCGGTGCCGTAGAAGATATTGGAGGGCAACCCAATGATGGCATCGAGGTAGTTTTTCTCTTT
>DHLV01000048.1:2754-2900 GCA_002405445.1 Flammeovirgaceae bacterium UBA4659
GGCGCCAGTTTGCCGTAAGCAGCAAAGCGGTCGTCACTCATAAACAATGGGCTGGCACTCCACTCGGCCGAGAAGGGCGGGTTGGCCACAATGGCATCGAAGCGCATGTCCAGGTGCTGGGGGCGCTCCAGCGTATCTTCATTTTT
>DHLV01000053.1:0-4965 GCA_002405445.1 Flammeovirgaceae bacterium UBA4659
TGCAGATATGGAAACGTAAACCTAATTTTGAATGACCAACAGAATAACTTGCGAAGGCAGGGGGCTATAAAACCCTCTTGCTTTCAAAAGTAATTTTTATTTCTCCTCTGGCTGCTAGCCTATATACATAGGACATTTTGTTGGCGGCAGTAGTTGCTACTCCGTCCTACTGAAAGTCAAGTCTCCACCCGCATCGCTGTGCGAGTTAATCAAAGTCAAACAGTTAAATGACGTGCTAAGAAACAAAAGTGTCGACTGGCTGTAACTGTTGGTTTTGGGATTGAAAAACTTTATTGCCAATACATCGTCTACGGTATTTGTTCCCTCTCCAAAGTACATAATGTCGTACGTGAGTTCATCTGTCGGACGTCCATTAATAAAAATTCGAACATTATTTTTCTTAAACTCATAACTCATGTTATAATTAGTTGTGGTCGGTGTTTGTGTCGTTGTCACCATTCCACGACCAGAATAAGTAGTCTTGACCCAGTCCCACTTGCCGATAATTTTAACTTTTGCTGTTTCCTTTAACTCAACAATAGAGCCAACTGAGCAGTCTGTCACAGGTGTCGGAACTGTCGAGTTGTAGGTACAACTGTAAAGAATAACTATTTGTCCAAGAATGAAGAGTTTTAAGGTTCTCATGGATATTTTATACTTAGACACGTCTTAGTCGAGTTTAGTTGGTCTGTCACCGCACTATTGCCGCCAACGTTAGGATAAGCGCAACAAGTTGCGGTTTTACCCACTAAAATAGAAAATATGCGCAACTCAGTTGCACATATTTCGTCATTATCTACTTCCAATCCCCAACCTCAAACTCCTATCCAAGCTCTCCTCCAAAGAAATCATTGTCTCGGTGCGTTCAATGCCCTCTACCTGTTGCATCTTGTCGTGCAGCACTTCTTTGAGGTGGTTGGTATCGCGGCAATGGATTTTCACAAACATGGAGTAGTTGCCCGTGGTGTAGTGTATGTTCACAATCTCGGGTATGTCTTTGAGCTTCGCCAGCACTTTTTCGTAGAGCGCGCTCTTCTCTAAGTAAATCCCAATAAAGGCAGTGATGTCGTAACCCAAGTTGGCGTAGTTGATGCGCAGCGATGTTTTGTCAATGATGCCCGCTTCTTCCATTTTGGCCATGCGCACGTGCACAGTGCCTTGTGAGACGTTCACTTTTTTGGCCACTTCGGTGTAGGGCCGCTTGGCATCCTGCATCAGCAGCTCCAATATCCGTAGGTCTACATTGTCAAGTTCGTAATTTTTAGGCATTGCAGTTAATGTATTTTATAAATTTATCATCAAAAATATTGAAATGATAAATTTAATGCAATATTTAAACTACGTTATTGACTACTATACCAGTATTTACCTTATTTTGTTGCGTTAATTACAATGTAGGGTGTTGAAATTGGCAGACAAGCCCTCCTGTCTCGGGGGTGGGGAATAAGGGACAAACGCAAGGTAATGGGTTGACCACTAAAGTTTTCTTAATGCCTTGTAGCTAACCGCCCCGTGAAGGTTCGAGCCCTTCCTCTACAGCATGGTTCTTAAATAGGTTAAAGCCCTGGCGATTTTCGTCAGGGTTTTTGTTTTTAGCGCCAAACAAACGATTGCTTTCCCTAACTTTTTTGCGCTATTTGGGTTCTCATTAAAAGTAGGTTTACCCATGACAAAAGATTTCCCCTGGTTTAATAGCTATCCCACCGGAACGCCACGCGAGTTGGCCCCTTATGAATACAATTCACTCATAGAGCTGTTTGAAACTGCTGCCAAGAAATATGCCGACCGGGTTGCGTTTGAGAATCTGGGCGGAAAGCTGACCTATGCAGAAGTAGACCGATTGTCTACCCACTTTGCTGCCTATTTGCAAAACGAACTCGGCTTAAAGAAAGGCGAGCGTATCGCCATTCAAATGCCCAACTTGCTGCAATTTCCTATCGCCATGATCGGCTCGTTGAAAGCAGGCCTCATTGTGGTGAACACCAATCCGCTTTACACACCCCGCGAAATGGAGCACCAGTTCAAAGATGCGGGCATCTCTGCATTGCTAATTGTTGCCAACTTCGCCCATAGCCTTGAGCAAATACGTGAGCGAGTTCCGGCCAAGCACATCATCATCACCCAAATGGGCGACATGCTTGGTTTGGTAAAAGGTGCAATTGTGAATTTTGTGGTGAAGAATGTAAAGAAGCTGGTACCCGATTACCACATCGCCAATGCCATTTCCTTCAAAAGCGTTTTAGCAAAAGGTGCCACCCAAACCTGGCAGCGACCCAATGTTGATATTGAAGACGTAGCCGTGTTGCAATACACTGGAGGCACCACCGGAATATCGAAGGGCGCGCAATTATCCCATAGAAACATCATCGCGCACAACATGATGATTACGCACTGGTTCAATCCTTTGATTGACAAGAGCGAACAACAAATTGTAATCACTGCGTTGCCTTTATACCACATCTTTGCCCTTACGGTGAATGGTGTGCTCATGTACACGCAAGGATTGCGCAACGTGTTAATCACCAACCCGCGCGATATACCGGGCTTTGTGAAGGAATTGAAGAAATACAAGTTCTCCATTATCACGGGCGTAAATACGCTTTTCAATGGGTTGATTCATAACAAAGACTTTGCCGCGCTCGATTTTTCTAAATTGAAAGGTGCAGTGGGTGGTGGCATGGCCGTACAAGATGCCGTAGCGATCAAGTGGGAACAGATTACCAAGAGTCCGTTGGTGGAAGGATATGGGTTGAGTGAAACCTCGCCTGTGCTTTGCTGCAATCCGCTCACGGGAAATCACAAACGTGGTACTATCGGCATACCTATGCCTAGTACCGAAGTTGCCATATTTGATGATGATGGCAATCAACTAAAGCAAGGCGAAACCGGAGAGATTTGTGCGCGTGGTCCGCAAGTGATGCGCGGCTATTGGGAAAAAGACAACGAAGGCGTCTTCTTCAAAAATGAGTGGTTTCGCACGGGCGACATTGGATTGATGGATGCCGATGGTTATTTCAAAATTGTGGACCGTAAGAAAGACATGATCAAGGTGTCAGGCTTCAACGTGTTCCCCAATGAAATTGAGAATGTGTTGGCTTCTCATGCGAAGGTATTGGAGGTGGCTGCGATTGGTGTACCTGATGAAAAATCGGGTGAGGTGATCAAAGTTTTTATTGTGAAGAAAGACGAAAGTCTGACAGTGGAGGAGTTGAAGAAATTCTGCCACGAAAACTTGACCAACTATAAAGTGCCTAAATACTTCGAGTTCAGGAATGAATTGCCGAAGACCAACGTGGGCAAAATTCTAAGGCGCACACTGAAGGAGGAAGAGGCGAAGAAGGCAGCGTAATTAATTTCAGATTTCAGATTCAAGATTTCAGATTCAAAATTTTAAGACTTTAAGATGGGCAGGAAAAAACTAATGTCCTTTGTTTTAGGGATTTCAATTGTAGGTCTATTTGCTTTTTCATCCAGCGAGTATACCACAGATTCAGCTGTTGATTCCGTTCACTATTCTCGAGAGAAGCATTTCAAAAATGTGCGCCAGTTAACCTTTGGTGGCGATAATGCAGAAGCGTATTGGAGTTTTGATGGTAAGATGGTGAGCTTTCAATCTAACAACAAAGCGTGGGGCCTCAACTGCGACCAGATTTTTTACATGCCCACCGAGGGGATGGACTTGAGCGATGGAAAAACAAAGCCACAATTGATCAGCACCGGGCAGGGTAGAACCACGTGTTCTTTCTTTATGCCGGGCGATAATACGATTCTCTATGCTTCTACTCACCTGGGCGGAAAGGATTGCCCCAAAGATGTTGAACGTAGCCCCACCGGCAAATACCTCTGGCCGATTTACGACAGCTACGATATTTTTATTGCCGATAAAAAAGGCAAAATCGTAAAGCAACTGACCAACACACCCGGCTACGATGCCGAGGCTACCGTTTCACCCAAAGGCGATAAAATCGTTTTCACCTCCACCCGCAATGGCGATTTGGATTTATACACCATGGACATCAATGGAAAGAACGTAAGGCAGATTACAAAAGAAATTGGGTATGATGGTGGTGCGTTTTTCTCACCCGATGGAAAAAAGATTGTGTTCCGTGCTTCTCGCTTTAAAACCGAAGAAGAGAAAAAAGAATACCTCGATTATCTAAAGCAAGGTCTCGTAGCGCCCACACAAATGGAAATTTTTTTTTGCAATGCAGATGGCTCCGATCTAAAACAGGTTACTAATTTAGGCAAAGCCAACTGGGCGCCATTTTATCACCCCAACGGAAAGAAAATTATCTTTAGCTCTAACCACAAGGGTAGAAGAGGTTTTGAGTTTAACCTTTTTATGATTAACGAAGATGGCACCGGGCTAGAGCAAATCTCTTTTGATAAAGTGTTTGACTCGTTTCCTATGTTTTCACCAGACGGTACACGCATCATCTTCTCTTCTAACCGCAACAATGGTGGTACTCGTAACACCAATTTGTTTGTAGCGGATTGGGTGGATTAACTCTGCGGGAGAAACAGCCAAGAAATAACCTTTGACCGAAAACCGCGGTGAAACTGCCGCGAAGCACAAAACTGAGTGTTACAACCCAACAAACTTGTCATAAATAATCAGCACCGAGAGTAAGCCCAGCAACACGGGGCAAACCCAGCTGATCATAAAGTTAATGTACTTCTGTACGAGAGAGCCCATAAACCCGGGATTTCCGATTGAAAGTTCTTCGTTCATGTTGGCAATCTTCCAACGATAGCGAATGAAAATACATAATATGCAGCCGCCAACGGTCAAACTCAAGTCGCACATGTCTGACACAAACGATAGGAAATCGCGGTCTTTGTAGAAACCCAAATGTGAAAAGAAATCTACCTTACCCTGGCTGAGCAAACTGGGGATTCCAATGATGAAGATCATGCAGGCGGTACCCCAAACAACCGCTTTCAGGGGCAATTTCTTTTGGTCGA
>DHLV01000053.1:5086-8012 GCA_002405445.1 Flammeovirgaceae bacterium UBA4659
GTACCCCAAACAACCGCGTTCCGGGGCAATTTCTTTTGGTCGACTAAATAGGCTACGGGCACTTCCAGCAATGAGATGGTGGAAGTAAGCGCAGCGAAACACAACAGCAGGAAAAATGACCCGCCTACTATTTTCCCGACCAGGGGCCCCATATTGTGAAACACTTCTGTTAATACAACAAACACCAAACTCGGCCCTTGCACATCATACGCACCGATGGCAGCCACCATTGGGAATACCATTAATCCCGCAAGGAATGCCACGGAAGTATCTGCAATAGAAATAACAGCGGCAGAAGAAACAAGGTTTTGGTGCTTGTCTACATAAGAGCCGTAGGTCATCAAAGTACCCATTCCCAGCGACAAAGAGAAAAATGCTTGCCGCAGCCCGTCAAATAACGTTTGCCTGTTGATCTCGCTCAAATTCGGGACTAGGTAAAACTTCACACCTTCCATGGCGTTGGGCAGTGTAAGGCTGTAGATAATCAATCCGACCAAAATCATGTAGAGCGCAGGCATCATGATTTTATTCGCTGCTTCTATACCTTTTTGCACACCTTGCGAAACTACCACCGCGGTCAGTATCATGAATCCGATCGAGAACATCATGATGGTACCCACGTTGTTGATGTAGCTGCCAAAAAACTGCGCTTTATCCGGCTCATCCAGCAATGTCCCAAAAGATATTTCTAAAAAATACCCGAAGGCCCAGCCTGCCACCACATTGTAAAAGGATAGAATCAACACACCGGCCAATATCCCAAATAAGCCGGCATAACCCCATTTGCCTCCACCCAGTTTTTGGTATGAGCCAAACGCATCGCTTTGCGCACGCCTGCCAATGGAAATTTCACCCACCATGACCGGAAAGCAGAGCGCGAATATGCAAATCAGGTAGATCAACAGAAATGCCGCACCACCATTCTGCCCTGCCAAGTAAGGAAAACGCCAGATGTTGCCCAGACCCACAGCAGAACCGGCCGCTGCTAATATGAAACCCAATCTGCTCGAAAAACTGCCTCTGTTTGCCATAGTGAAAAAAGTTTTGGCAAAATAGACTTAAAACTTAAACACTCAAAAAAACAGTTGCGTTGGCGGGAAGTAATATTTCGTTGTTAATTTCGGTTACGTCAAAAAAATAGTGAAATTAACCCCGTGAAGTAATGGTATGGAAGAACAAAAGAAACTGACCACCCAAGAGAAGGCGCTCCGCATTAATTTATCAAAAGCAATTTATGGCTCGTTTGCCGAAATAGGTGCCGGCCAGGAAGTGGCAGCCAATTTCTTTAAAGTTGGTGGGGCATCGGGGACCATCGCAAAAACGATGTCTGCTTACGATATGAAGTTTTCTGATGCCATCTATGGAGCAGGCGACCGGTATGTATGCGAAGACCGCCTGATGCGGATGCTCAAACATGAATACCAACTCTTGCCCGAACGTTTGCCCCACCGGATTGAGAACACACGTTTCTTTTCGTTTGCCGACACGGTAGAAGTGCTGAATTATGAGCGCACCAATCAAGGTCATGGATGGATAGGCCTTCGTTTTCAAATGAAGCCACAGTCAGAGCACAATGATTGTGTTATTCACGTAAAAATGCTTGACAATGACCCACTTCAACAACAGACTTCTTTGGGGATTCTGGGCGTCAACCTGATCTATGCCTGCATGTTTTTGGCTGACCCGGAGCAAATTATCCTGTCGTTGCAGGATGCGTTGACCACGAGGCGTATTGAAGTAGACATGTTCCGTTTGACGGGGCCGGATTTTACCTACGTTGACAACAGATTAATGGCGTTGAAACTGGTGAAAAATGGACTGACAAAAGCCGCGATGTTTGGGCCGGATGGTGAGGTGATGCAGCCATCGGAGTATTTGTATAAGAAGAACGTCTTGGTCTTGCGCGGCCGCTTCAGACCGGTGACGCACGTCAACGTAGATATGCTGCTCACCTCACGCAGACACTTTAAGAACGAACCCGATGTGGAAAAGTCTCGTACCATCGCATTGACTGAATTGACGCTTAATGACCTCAGTGCAGACGGCACCATTGATGAAAAGGATTTTTTGAATCGCGCTGATATCATCTGCTCGCTCGGCCAAAATGTGCTTGTCTCCAATTATTTTGAGTACTATCGGCTGGTGGACTATCTTTCAAAGATTACACGAGGCAAAAAGACCGGCATTGTGATGGGCGTGTATGCATTACAAAAAGTTTTTGACGAAAGAACTTATGAGAACCTGAGAGGGGGCATTCTCGAGTGCTTTTCTTCACTTTTTGGCAACAACGTGAAGCTGTATATATACCCGGCATTACGCAAAGATGGCAGCTTGTTTACGCTCAAAGACTTTGAAAATGAGTTGCCCAATCACCTCAAATCCCTTTTTCGCTATTTGATGGACAACAATAAACTCGAAGACATACACGATGCCAATGTTCAAAATCTGAATATCGTTTCAGATAATGTGCTTGCCATGATCAAAAGGGGAGAAGACGGTTGGGAAACATTTGTACCCCACAAAGTTGCGGAGGCGATCAAGAACCATGGTTTGTTTGATTACCCGAAGCCATCACCCAAACCGACATCTGCAGAAACAGTGAATGGTTTTTAGTGACCAACGCTAAAAACCAGTGTACGGTTATTTTCGGCATGCAATACAAGAACCACTTCTCAAAAATACCGGCTCTTGGTTCTAGCCACTCAGGGGTAGGCTGCTGATTCGATTCAGCAGCAATGGCACATGCCCGGTATTTTCAAACCTGGGCTTCCAGCTTGTTTGCCAATACAGACTTGGGCACTGCACCTACTTGCTTATCTACAATCTGGCCATTTTTGAAAACGAGTAAGGTGGGGATGGAGCGGACACCATAACGGGCAGTGATATTCGTGTTTTCATCTACGTTCAGCTTGGCAACCACTGCTTT
>DHLV01000255.1 GCA_002405445.1 Flammeovirgaceae bacterium UBA4659
TGAAGCGCGATAAAGAAAAATGCGAAGCCGGAGAGTTGATTGGCTACATCCAATCCAACGCGAATGTAGTGGACGTATTGGAGCTGGAATCCTGGCTGCCAAAGGACTCGTTGCCCACCCGCACGCTTGAGTTAGGCGACCTTAGGTGTTATGATTTCCGACAGAATCTCCGAGGCGGGAGACTTTGCGGAGAGATAAAGGGATGCCGCTGAGCATAGCCATACCTTGTTCGGTGAAGGCGAAGGGTGGATAACGTCTGCCTCCCCAACTTGAGGACGCAAATTGCGACCTCAAGTTTTCTTTCTTCTGAAAATTTATTTCTCACCACCGTGGCCATGGCTACTCCAGTTTATAATTATCATACTCTTCCTCGCTCAACCAAAAATCAGGATCAACTATTTTAACTTCGGAGTGTGTCAGATTGTAAAGCTTGTAAACGAGCAGATCTATCTCACGTTCAAGTTTAATGGAGTCTTTCCCCTGTGTCTTTAATGAAAGGACTTTGTCGACAAGATCAATAAAGCGTGCTTGTTGATTTTCGTCAATATCTTTTATGGGAAGCTTTTCGACATACTGCGACTTATATTCAATGTAGCCGCCTCTTCTTTCAATCCCCCACAGCTTCATTAAATAATCAGTAACCTTTGAATTAAGTATTGCTAACAGATAACGGCTTGAAGAATTTAGGATGAAAGCAGTCATATCAACTGCAACATTCTTAGCTAAGGAAAAATTTGGGCCCAAGGAGACGTTAGGAAATATAATATGAGTTTCCTCAATTATTACAGACTTATTGATTTGCTGGTATTCAAACCATTCCTTGGTACCATTACCAATCCCTTCCTTAATTATTGCTCTTGCCGATAGACCATCCTTTTGCTTAAGCAGTATCTTGGCAGTAGCACCAAGATCTTTAAGTGAAATTAATGAGTAGTCTTTGTAATAAGGAAAAATAATGTACTTAGTAGGGCCTATTTTTTGAAACCTTTTTATATCTCTTCCAAATACGTAAGGTTTGGTGTTAGGTAAACTTTTGTCTGTGACATAAGCTTCGTTCAAACCAGTTTTTATTCCAACAATCGGGGAGCCACACCATTTCTTCAAAGGTTTCGCATCACTCTGAAGCTTGCTCACAATCTTGAAGTTTAACTCATCAATAAACTTGTAGCCAGATTTAATAAAATCCACCTTACTGAGGGGCTTTGGCTTCTTTTCCTGAAGCAAAGCTTCTAAAGAATTTGTTGGAAGTTCATCCAGACTATAGAAATCAAATGAATAATTAGAGGTCGCTCCTTTTTTTGCACAGAATATAACCGGGTAAGTAGTTATACCATTGAATACTGGTAAGTCATTAAAATCAATTACAACCTTGATCTGAGAATTTTCGGTAATAAATTGAAGAAGAGGTATTCCATAGGCAGCCACGATAAACTTTGAAGAAGTAATGAAACAAATTGCTCCGGTTTGGTTCAATAGTCTAATTCCTCGCTCATAAAAATACACGTATAGGTCAGCTTTGCCTGAAAATGACTTAAAATTCTTTTGAAACAGTTCTCTATCAATATCAGCCGTCTCTTGCCTTATATAAGGCGGATTCCCAATCACTACATCAAAGCCATCTTTAATTCCAAACATCCAACCCGGTGAAAAGAAAGAGGAAGGATGGCTATCTTCAAAGGGGTTCCAGTCATCTACTTTGCTTAAAAAATCGCCCAGGTTCCAGTTCTTTTTCAGGCTTACAAATTCTGTTTTAATGTAGTTCTTCGTATCGGTAAATTCCTTTTGCAGTTGCTCTTTCCTTTGCTTGTTTCCTTTGGGGTCAAAGTAACTGTCGCGTATGCGCTCCAGCTTTTGCACTTCGCCCTGCAGGCGCATGAGTGTGAGGTTGTGTTCAGCTTTTTCCAAGAAAGCATCGTAACCACTATCAATCAAACTATTGGCACAAACAAATTTAAAATCAAGATTGGGCAGGGCGCTCACGCCAAAATTATTTTTGCGGTCTTGTGGTTTATACTCTGCTTCCAATACCAAGCTTAGCCACGCCCTGAGTCGCGCTATCTCCACGGCCATGGGCATAATGTCCACACCGTAAATATTGCGGCTTAGTATCTCGCTTTTTAAATCGTAGTTATTTCTATGTCCGTGCCCTACCAACTGGCGCAGCTCCATCAGGCGCAGCAGCACTCCCATGGGGAATGCACCCGAGCCGCAGGCGGGGTCTAATATTTTTACTTCGCTTAGTTTCTGCTGCACCAGCGGCAGATCGCCTTTGTCAAACGGGTGGCTGGCACAATCGGGGCTAAAGAATTTATCGAGGTGCTCTTGCAGCCGCTTTCTGCGCTGGTCGGCAATAGCCTTCTTGGCAGGATCAAAATTGAGCAGCGTTTGCTTCGGTTCCATATCCTGAAACAACGTGCCTTTGTATTCTACTAATGGCTCTTCGGCTACGGAGGTGCTTTCGTCTTTTGGTAACAAGGCTTCTTCGAGGTAACTCTTCAACGCCTGGTTCACCATGTAATCCACAATCTCGCGTGGGGTGTAAAACGCGCCAAAGGCTTTGCGCTGGTTGGCCATCTTCTCGGTTTCCGGGTTTTGGCTCGCCAGCAGGTTTTCAAAAATGCGGCCCAGCATTTCGGGGTCTATCGCTACCTGCTGGTATTGGCTGCTGCTTTCATCCACGGTGAAATCAAAATCTTCAAGTACGTGCACAAAGGCTACGAGCCAGGCATTCAGGTCTAATACGCCAAAGAGTTTGTCTTCTGGGTGTTTTTCAAACAAACCTCCGTTCAGGTAAGGAATGGTGTCGTACAATTTTTCCAACCCGCCTTCGCCTTTGAAGGGATTGCGGCTGGGCACTTCTTCATTGAGCGTATTGAAGAATAATTGATAGAGGTACTTTTGGAAGAAATCTTTCTTATGCGCCTGAATAGTAGAGGAGGCCAAAAGTATCTCGCTGATGATTCCTTTCTCTTTCAGAAACCAGCAAAAGATGTAGCGGCCAATGAGGCGCACGGCAAACTGCTTGGCTTCTTCTTCGTTTGTTTTGGGTGATTGGCTTTTGGCAATACCGACCAGCGCATCAAACTGTTCTTTGATCTGTTTATAAAACTCCTTATTTACCTCTTTGATGTCGAGGCTTTTCCAGAGTTGTTCGGCAATTTCGGGCTTTGATTTGGTGCCCATGCCTTGCCACTGGGGCACAATTTTTTGAAACTGCGTTTGCGTTAGCTTTTTGCGGAAGGAAACAATTCGCTTTTGATCGCCTTTGTTGAGTACAATGTATAATCGGTTTTGCTCGGCAGGCGCTACGATGTGAAAGGTGTAGGCAGGTGCCGAGGGCAAGGTTTGAATAATGGGAGGCGCACCCTGAAAATGAACAATACTTTCTTTATCAATGAGTTGGGTGATTTGGTCTTTGCGAAACTTTTTAAGAAAGGCAAAGCGAACGGTAATGGGCTCTTCTTCAGCCGATAATTTGTAAAGTTGAAATTGGTTGGTGACCGGGTGGCGGATGAGGTATTTTTTGAGTTCTTCTTTTTTAGGGGCCAATAGCTTGCCTTTTCCGTCTTTGGCTGGTTTAATGGCCATCCACTCTAAGAAAGCCAGAGCCGTTTTCATTACCTGCTCGCGCCCGGGGTTATGATCTAACTCACTCAGTAGGGTGTTAAAGTCTTCTACCTTCATTACGCAAAAATTTGTAAAATCTCAGCAATGGGCGGCCGCTCCGTTTTTTCTTCAGGATTCCAGCTGCGTGCCAGCAAGATCAGCTCGCCAAATATACTGCTGTCTACATGTTTGTTTCTTCGCTGCAGGCGGTTAATGAGCCGGAGTTTCTTTTGGTATTGCCGGTTGATGTAGGCATTCTTACTCTCTATACCACATTTGTACACGCGCTCTACATCTTCCAGCGGGGTACCGTACTCTTGCATTTTTTGTAGCGCAAAAACCAGGGCTTCGTTGAGCTTGGTGGTAAGCTCAGTGCCGGGGTCTTCATCACCAATATCAAAACCAATAGTTGAGTTAGAAATCAATTCTTCTACGCGCGGTTTATCTTTAAAGGTATCTGTAAACCGCTCGTTTTGGTCGCTACTTGCTTTAATGGCCAGCAACCCTTCGGCCGTGGTTAACTGCTCCATCAGGCGGTCTTTCTCAAAAGAGATGAAGTAACCGGCTTCATCTTTGTCGTCCATCAAATGCGCCAGGTAAACGTATTCATCTTCTTCTTTCCGCATTTGTACTTTGCCCCATTTGCCGCGGGGCAGGTGTCGAATTTTTTCTTTATAGGCTTCATCAAATTTCTCATTCCTGTCAAATTCCCGCAGGTCGTCCATAAACAGGTCTTCTGCCGCCAGTAGCTCAGATGTTTCAAATATTTTTTTGAATGCTTCCAGCCGTTTCTTTTCATCGCGGCTGTATAAGTCTTCTGTAAAATCGATTGGTATGGGCTCCTCATCCAGCACAGACTGATCAGAGCCGATGGTGTAGCGGATCAGGTTAATTTTGTCTTCCAGCTTTCGCACCAATTGCAGGTAGCTTTCTAATTGTTCGGTGGGGCGGAAGTTCTTAATAAAGATTTCATTGTGAACAGAGCCTAATCGGTTGATGCGGCCGTTGCGCTGAATCATGCGCACGGGATTCCAATGCAAGTCGTAGTTGATAATGATACCACAGTCTTGTAAGTTTTGGCCTTCGGATAGTTTATCGGTGGCAATCAGATAATCAATCTCTTTTTCGTCTGCCTTTAGCGAATACTTTTTTGAAACCGGAGCAAACCGCTTGGCATAATTTTCGATTTCCGCTTTGTTGCCCAACGCGAATTCCACATTTCTGTTTTTGACCAAGTATTTGGGTAGGTTATCTTTTAGGTAAGTCAGCGTATCGCTGAAATACGTAAAAACCAATACTTTTCTATCGTCATTGGTATTGAGTTCTTTCGCGAGTACTTGAATCTTATCATCTTTCTCTACCAGCAGCGCAAGCTGTTCTTTCAATATTTTCAATACCAATAAATCCCGTTCGATGTCCTTTTTCAATTGAGCCACATTGAATACACCCTCATCTGCCGGAAGGGAAATGAACTCACCATTTTCCTGTTCAAAGCTTTCAATGTCGAAGTCAAGTTCATCTTCATCGGCCGATTCTTCATTATAGGCCTCAATAGCCTTGTTAAGGAAGGCCAGATTTTTGACCGATACAATCTTGTTATAGCGGTTAATCTTTTCTTTAAAGTCGAGCAGTTTTCGTTCATAGCTGTTAAGCGACAGTACGATGGAGTGCAGCGAAGATTCTAAACGCTTTAAGAAGATCGTGCGGAAGATTCCATAGATGCCAATCTGTCGGGAGAGTTCGCGGTTATCATCTACGTTCAATTCCAACTTGCTGCGCTCTCGTGCGTAATAGGCATATCGGTAAATATTGTATCTATAGCAGGGAAAGCCAAACGATAAAATGCCGGTGTACAAAACTTCCAGTGATGAATGAACGGGTTGGTCACGTTCTTTATAATGTGTAAACAAATCGAATGGATGCGCCAGAAATTCCAATTCTGCAAGGCTGGTAATTGTAAACTGATACGCATTAGAAAGTTCAGGGCTGGCTTCCGCAATCTTGAGCAAGCGTGATTTAAACTGATTCGAAACTTCGTATTCCAAATTATCGGGGTATGATTTTGGAAACTTTTGAAGTTTGCTGTTGATCTCTAATCCATCCGGATATTCTTTTTCAATGCCTTGCCGGGTCCTCCTTACGATAAACCGGTTTAACAGTGGCGTAAGTTGTTCTTTGATGGCAGGATAGTCGATAGCATGGTTTTCGCTTGCTTGCCTACGCATATCGGCCTGTAGCAGTTCAAGGCGTTCTTTTAACGTAAAGTATTTTTGCCGCGTGCGGTCATAGAATCTTCCGAGTTTAAAAATGTCTCCGCCTGACCCAAGCATGATTTGGTTGGTAAGGTCAGAGAGCTGGTTGTTGATGGGCGTGGCAGTAAGCAACAGTGTCTTTGCGCTTTTATTCTCCTGGCGCCATTTGATAAACACATCAAAGCGTGAGCCGCCAGCCGAACGCAGGTTGTGACTTTCGTCAAACACGAATAACCCTACGGGAATGTCCTTGAGGTCGTCCCTTATCTGATTGATTTTGTTTACATCTTGTAAGCTATAAATGCGTGGCGGGTTTTCGATTTTGAATTCCGCAAACGCTTTTTCCCATTGCGATATCAATCCTGCCGGGCACACAATTACCACACGCTGGTTTTTGAGACGGAAAAAATATTCGATTACTTTAATTGCGGTATATGTTTTACCCAAGCCCACGGAGTCAGATAACATTGCAACGCCTTGACGTTCTAGCTTTTTAATGAGCAGGTTCGCATTTTGGATTTGAAACCGAAGGAGCTGTGGCTTGCCAGATGCAGGATCGTTTGGATCTACGCGATTTTCCTTTTCATCAAGTAAGTCTTGCCCGTATATTCTGTAGAGCGCATGGATGTACATTTCGTAAGGGCTGTAGCAAACGTTGCCATGCTTACTGAGTGCCAGCACTTCTTCCTTGAATAAACCCGACCAATCTTCACTTTTGTTCCACAAATCTTCAAACCAGCTTCGATGCGAAGGGTGCTGCGAAAGATTCTTGCGGACAAAGTTTACGGTCGCGTTATTGTTTTCAAATTGATTGAGCTCAAGATTGCCAAACAAACCCTTCTTGGTAAAATTTGCGCTGCCAATGATGCCTACAGCGTTTTCTTCATCGCTACCAAGAATGTAGCACTTGGCGTGCAAAAAATTTTTCTTGTAGACTTTAATTTGGAGTTTGGAATCGCCTTCATTTCGTAAATATTTGCCTAATAAGTCTACAACCTTTTGAAATTCTTCTTTAAGCTGTAAGTTTTCTAAATCACTTTTTAGATATTTTTCCGGGAAATTAGGGTCTTGAGTAGCCGGGCGCCTCAATTGGTAAGCTCGTGCGGACGGTTCTTCACCAAGGATCAAGCGAAAAGAGGTCTTGCCCCGTTCAAGAAAACTTTTGAGTTCGCTGTAAATGGATACCATTCCGGGTAAATCCCAGTAGCCGGTTGCCACCGCCACCTGCGAAAACGATGGGTCTTTTAATAAATCTTTTAGACATTCCCCTAGGCTATATTCACTTGAGGAGTTGTCGATAAGTTTGAGACTGGAGTTCATTTTTCTGAGAGACTTAAAAATACTAAAAGATCGGTAAGCAACGCATTGGTGATGTTCTGGTTTAAGTTTATCGTTAAATCAATTCAACGGATGAAAGATCTTCTTATCTAAAGATGTTAGCGATACCGACCACCAGCCGCTGAAACGCTTTTTGGTTGATGCCGAAGCTGAAATAGGGATCGGGGCCATTCGCAGACAGCGTTCCGAAGTTTGCTCCTACTCCAATGCTCGCGTAGGCATTGAAGTCATACGAAAACAGCAGAGCTAGAATTTTAGCATCTTTTGAAAACAATTGTGGAGTAAAAGCAACGGCTACACCCAGCCTTCTAATCGAAAGCTCCGGTTTTGTAAACTCATTACTTGTTATGACTTGGTTTCCAAATGTAATGCCCGCTTCAAACACAATAGGGATACCATCGCGAGATGGCCCCTCTAAAGTGTTGCCAATCACAGGAAATGGAATATAGCGGAGTCGGAAAATACTTAGACGCTCAGCTGGATCGAGTGCAACTAGCGTCCGGTTTTCGATGCGGTAGTTGCGGTAAAGTATTTTAGCGGTTTTGTAGTCCCTGTCGAACACGATATCTGACTTTTGTATGCCGATGCCTGAAAAATCTTTATCAGTTAGTTTATTTATCAAATTGCTTTTTAGAGAGTCAATTAGGAATTCTTGACTAGTAATGAAATTGGCAATTTCTTTTTGATCCTTTCCACCATATGTAATCAAAGCGAATTTTTTATTAAGACTAGGTAGCAATATATTCGTTAAAAGATCACCGGCTCTAAGGTAATTCTTGCTAATATTTGTATTCACTTGTTGTACTTCTTGGTCAGTTTTTTTTAGCATTTCCTGTCTTGCTGCCATTAACATTTCAATTTGTCGGAGTTTCAAAAGAATTCTTGTTAGTGCTGTGGAGTCGTAGTTCCTTAAAGAAATAGATTTTAGTATTGATGAAATTGAATCTTGAGTATCCAAAGTGGATAGCTTCTCGTTATTTTGCTTTAGCTGATTCAAAGCCACCTTAGTCAGGTTGTTTGCTGAATCAATCCTTAGAGCTGAAGATTTAAAAGACAAGGTTGATTTCTTAGCATACTTAATCAGGGTGTCAATTTCAGATATCAACCCACCTCGTTTTTGAGTTAACAGAGTTTTATAGTTTTCAAACTGCTGTTTTATTTTTATATCATATTTTAAATCTGTTTGGACTTCATATCGTTGTATTGCATCACCTAAGTCAAACTCAGGCAACTTAACCTCCCAGTACAAGCCTTCATTAAATTTAGTTGCGGCTTGAATAAAGACTTCGCTGCCATAATAGATTGTGACCTTGACAGCTGTAATGGAGTCCCTGAGTGCAAATACCGGGTAGAAGCGAAGCAGATTCCGCTCGTTGATTAAAGGCTGCCCATCAATTGAGTTAGTGACTGCGTAGTAACTCAATACGTTTGCCTTCTTTTTTTGAGCAAAAGAGCAGGCAAATACAAGCATGCATAGAGTTAAAATCAGGAATTTCATGGGCGGCCGAAGTTAATGGGATAGCTTATTTGGATAACGGGCGTAAATTCTTTCTGCACTGAACCACCGATGAAAATTACGGGCGATGTGTTTGATATGGTGCGAAGTGTCAAACCAAACGTCAGTAAACTTTTAATTTCAAAGGGTGTCGTCTTACTGGTATCAGCTGGCATTACCTTTTGATTGATGTGTTGGTAGAATAGCCCAAACCCCCAGATTAAGTCCGAATATGTCCTACGCTGGTAGCCTGCACCAACTTCAAAAAATACACTTTGGCCGGATAACTTTCGCTCGTTCACCGAGGCGGAGCCTAAAAAACTGAATTGGTCACGCTCTGCAATTTGCATGTTGAGTTGAAACCCTGCCAAAAAAGGCTGCTTCACGTGGCTGGTATCGGCAGCGCCAACCGATCCTAAACCATTTGCAAAAATGGCGAGACTAGTTCGGTTCCCCTTCTTGCCACTGCCAGTTATCGCTGACACAAGAAGACCGCCACCGAAATTTCCTTCAACATTGTTGACCGCGATACCTGTATTAGCAGAAATCAATGATTGAGAAATGTCTTTCTTTGCCTTTGCGACCGACTCTTCGATCTTGTAAATAGACTCAGTTAATTTCGATTTAAAGTTTTCCACTAAGCTGTTAAGAGAAATAACCATTTGCGTAATAGCCTCTTTTACTAAATCTTTTTCACTGGTACTGGTCTTATCTTTCCAATCTATTTCACGATCAAGAACATTCTTTAAAAATGGCATTAAGTTGTTATTGACATTAAATGAAAAATTTTCGGTCGTCATGGAACCGAATTTTGAAAAATCTATTTCTTCATTGATTAATGCGTTTAGAATCAGATAGAGAATTAGTTTTTTCAATTGAGTACTATTGGAATTTTCGGTTTCTGAAAAGCCATAAGTCAGTCTTATTCGAGTATCAAACTCTTTAACAAGCGTTGCGGAAAGATCTTCAGATCTGAGTTTAAGTTGTTTTAAAGGGATTGGTTCCGACTCTCGTTCTCTGGTGTCAAAAAACTTGTATTTTACCACCAAGTTCCATTCATCTAACGGTTTACTTTCGTATATTTGTTTGCCTCCTTTATCCACGATCAAAAGGGTGATTTTGAATTCTTCAACATTCTGCCGTAAAAGCTTAATCTTGTTGGTTAGGTTTTCATTCAGCCCCAATGATGTTCTGTTTGCTGCATCTCCTAAATACGTTTGGAGTTTTTCAAAAGTAGCATCACGCTTCACAAGAGGATTGTTAGCAAAAAATTGTGGCATAACTGAAACTTGTTGTG
>DHLV01000242.1:0-12861 GCA_002405445.1 Flammeovirgaceae bacterium UBA4659
TCTGGAGTATGCTTGGTTTTGAATCAGTAGGTCGTAATTGTAATTGGCTGAGTCGATTTCCAACAAAAAGTCGTGAATCATGGCCTTGTAGTGAAAGGTGCTCAGGTATTGCCGATTGAGCATGTTGGGATCGAACAGACCATTGTTCATGGGAAAATCATTCCGGAGTTTCCAAATGGCAGAATCGAGCATTTTGTTGGCTACAGCAACATTCTCATTTACAGAATTTTTTAAGAATCGAAAGTTCTCGCTCGTGTACACGCGGTTGCGGTGATAAATCCACGCCATGGTGTTGTAAGAGTCGCTGTTAAACTCGATTTGGAAATTCCGATCGCGAATATGGCGCAGCACCTCCATGGCCTTGTCTTGCTTCTCTACGTTTTGATAACAACGCCCAAGGAAATAGGTAATCAACCCATAATCTGAATGATAACGATAGACGGCTGAGTACACACCGTAGTTATTACTTCTGGTACGCAATTCGCGGTCGTAATCGTGTTCTATTTTTGCAAGTGCCTTTTGCAACGGAATGCTTGCTTTATTAAAACCTAATTCATCGTTTGCTCGATAGAAAAGATAGGCACCCTCCAGCATGTGGCCGAGGTAGTAGTTGCTGTCCATCCGGACGAACTTACGAGCTTTCTCGTAAGTCTTTACATCGTCAAAATTCCCTTCTCGCTCTCGGTCTATTTGGTCGCGAATGGAGTTTTGACCGTAGCTGTAAGAGTAGACAAGTACAAGTGCAATTATTTTTAACCGGAGAGAACCCAGAGGGACACAGAGGGTAATCTTGGCAGCAAACATGAATTTATCCTTAATATCCATTGGCAACTCGTTTTATTCCACTTCTTAGTTTAAGGACATTAAAATTTAACAAAAGGCCAATTCTGTTATTGGTTAGGCGCAGATAAGTTAGTATTTGTGCCAAGTGGATGTCATTGAGCGCGTCCACACATTTTATTTCCACGACAATTTGATTCTCTACCAATAAATCAATTCGATAACCGCAATCTAGTTTTACATCTTCATAGATTAGTGGTAACGCTTTCTCTTTTTCAACAAACAGTTCGTTCTTGACCAATTCATAATGGAGACAATTTTTATAGGCTGATTCTAGCAATCCAGGACCTAGGGTTTTGTGAACTTTAATGGCACATTCAATTACAATACTTGTCAATTCATTGTCTTCCATTCTCTGTGCTGCTCTGTGTCCTCTGTGGTTAAAAATTTACTTCTTCATCCCAATCCCCAACTTCGCCAGCTTATTTACTTCCGCATCTACAATTTGTTGCAATGCTGTTTTAGATGCTTCGCGATTGCGGAACACCATTCGGTGATGCAGGACAGGTTGCGCCAATGCGCGCACGTCATCTTCAATTACGTAGTCGCGTTGGTTGACCAACGCCCATGCCTTTAAACATTTGATGAACGTAATGCCACCACGTGTAGAGCAGCCCAATGCAATTTCGGTGTGATTTCGTGTAGCCTGCACCAATCGCACGATGGCTTTTACGATTTCGGGATGCACGTACACGTTCTCAGCTTCTTTCTGCAGTTGAATAATATCATGGTAGGTGAGCACTTGCTTCACCGTGTTTTTCATATCACCGATTTTCAAGTAGTTAGTGTAGATATCAAACTCCACCTCTTCCGTTACGTAGCCAAAAGAAATCTTCATGTAAAAGCGGTCGAGCTGAGCAGCAGGTAACGGATACGTGCCCTCCATCTCAATCGGGTTTTGCGTGGCGATGGTGAAAAAGAATTGGTCGAGCGGAAAAGTGGTCTCGCCTACCGAAATCTGATTTTCAGCCATACATTCCAATAACGCGCTTTGCACTTTTGGTGAAGCACGGTTAATCTCATCGGCTAACAGTACATGTGTGAACAGCGGCCCTTTTTTGAAAACGAAGTCTTTTTTCATGTCATCAAAAATGTAAGAACCGATCAAATCCATTGGCAGCAAATCGGGTGTGAACTGGATGCGCTTGAATGCTACACCACCACCCGCTTGGTGGAAATCGACCACACCTTCGCTGATAGATTGCGCAAGGGTTTTTGCCAACACTGTTTTGCCAGCACCTGGATTATCTTCGAGCAGAATGTGGCCGCGCGCCAGCAGGGCTGTTACCACATACTTGATTTGCTGTGGTTTGCCGCGAATGATGGTTTCAATGTTTTCAGTTAAAGACTTAAGTTTCTTAATGGAATCGGTCATAAAGTTTTTGTTTCGGGTTCAGAAGAAATAGGTGTTTGAAAATAACGACTTGCTCGCATGATGTTAAAGTAATTCAAAATTGTTTTGAGAACTCCCTTTTTTGCTCTCACCGATGCAGCCACCTTGTTGGCAAATTGATGAAGTGTGTCGGCATCTCCCTCTCGTACCACACCATTTGAATACTTTAACCGCAAATACATCCGCATAAAGTCTGCAAAACCAACGTGAAGATTGGGGTCAATGGTTTTTTCTGCATACTCCAATGGAGTTTCGGTTTCACGTTCAAAGCCAGCCATGTGAAAACGGTATAAGCTAGCGCGGTATACATGGTCTGCTTTGGCGCTTACATCTTTTGCGAGAGCAATCTGCACCAAGCGATAGAATAAATACAACAGTGGCAATAACAAGATCACCAGCAACAAACCAACCAAAACTTTGCCCGCCATCCAAGCCATTTCTTGCCACGTCATCTTCTTCTCCTGTTGTTGAGCCGAGCGCCCTTTTTCATTTCGCGGCTTTTCTTCCTTTTTCTTTGCGCGAATGTGAATTTCATCTGCAACGATAGGCGAAGGAAAATTTTCGATCTGCAGTTCAATCGCAACACCGGCTCGCGGCTGGGGTATTTTTTTGGCTTCGTCCTTATAGGAAACAATGATGACTGAATCCCCGGGCTTCAATGCAGCGAGTGTGGTGTCTCGTTCATGATACAACACGCGGCAGAGTGAAGCATCTACATTTTTTGTAAAAGTCTTGTTGAGTTGGTGTGGATTGTTGAAGTAAATCAACTCGCGAAAGGCGGCATCCAGCTTCTTGGCTTCTGCATCAACCGATTCTGCTTTTGCGTTGAGCACCAACCACGGCTCGGGTGGAGGCAGCGGTGGAGTGCCATCTGGCTTGGGTGCGCTCCGCTGATCTTCGTTGCCGATGGTCATGTCAAAATCAAGCCAGCCATAGCCGGGGAAGTATACTTGTGTCCAAGCATGGGCCTGGCTTGCATAGAACCAATACCAGCCTTTGTTCTTGTCGCTACGGTTTACAGTGGCAAACCCCGTGGTGAAGCGCGTGGGTATGCCCAGCGCGCGCAGCATGAAGTGCGAAGCACCGGCATAGTAGGTGCAGTAGCCTGCATGTGTTTTGAAAAGAAAATCGTACAGCATTTTTGAACTGGGGATGTTGGGGTCATCCACTGCACCGGCCTTAAGGGTATAACGAAACACACGTTTGCCATTTTCATTCCGTTGCAGAAAGTAATCACGTACAGCCAAAACCTTGTCAACGGGTGTGGCATCTTTTGGCGCCAGTTTCTGTGCCAGTTGCGCGATAGAGTCATAAATACCACCGGTGGGCATTTGTGTGTAGTACTCAAAAACCGCCCGATCAGTACCCCGGTAGTTTCTGACAGTACGCAACTCATCGTGGCGTTGATCCTGCAAAGGCTCAAGCATTGGGCTGGCAGATATGTTGTATACGAAATAGGCATTGTTCAGCTCGCTGGCGTAGGCGTAAATCTTGTAGGCAGACAAAAATGTTTTCTGGAAATCTTTTTCAACCGGTATGGTTTGGATGGAGAAAACACTGGATGGCCCCAGTACAGAATGTTTCCAGGTGTTTTCGGATAAATACACTTGCGCCTCAACAATTTTTCGGAACTTGGTGGCCAACGATTTGCGTACAATGGAGGTGTCGGTAAATGAATAATACATCGGCAAATGCGTGGGGTCTGCCTCAATTTCATCAAAAGAGGGGATGTTTACATCTCTGGTGAAACTCTCTTTGACCGGGTCGTAGCGCGTGAGGTAGTGGTACACAAAATAGAGTGGTATCGGCTCGCCATCCGGGAAGAAATTATCGAGTTTACTGCAGAACATCAGTTTGTCTGATTGGCTCATTTTGGAGTTCACCCGCATGGTGTCTTTTAATCGATAGCCGTCATCGCCCTTGCCACCCTTGCCTCGCTCCATCAGCCCGTTGCGTTCATCGTAGTTGTCTTTGTCTTTTTTTCCGCTGCCATCTTTACCTTTTGCGCCACGGGCTGCCAATTCTTTTTCCACCGCTTTTACTTCACCCTTCAGCAGTGAGTCCGTAATCACGAATGCGAGCAAAATCAATATCATAAAGGCTGCCAACCTACCCACCAATTTTAATGCCTTTGCCCATGACAAATCAATGTCGACATCCAGCACTGGCGCGAGAAACAGCATGTACAATCCGTACAGCACCGCGGGAAAAAGGTGTAACAGAATATACCCTAAACTGATATCGATGGTATCTGAAATGGCCACCAGTGTGACAACAGAAAAGAGGGCGGCAATAATGATGTATGACCATTTGATGCGGGCTAACAAAAACCCAAACGCCCAACCAAAAATAAAAAGTGTTGAAAAAAGCAGGAAACGTGCATTGGCATATAACACATCAAATTCTCCGGGCAATTGGTTGATAGCCTTTTCAAACAGCCAATACACAAACCATACCAACACGATGGTGATGGCAAGCCGTGCGCCATAGTAGTATAATGTGTATGCCAGCGTAATGCCCAGTGTAAAGTATACCGTTTGGCTAATGATGCCGGTGTTGAGTGACGTGTACGAAAAACTGACAAGCCTAAGTGTGACGTAACCGATGAGTACCGTGGGCAGCACCACCAGCACCCAGCGGATGAGAAGTTGTTGAAATTTTTCTTGATTCAGAATGGTCTTCATTTGTCAAAAGCAATCGTTGAAGTAAGCCAGGTGTTGTCTCGCGTTTTTAACAAGGCAGCAATTTCTTTTTCGTTTCTGAGCAAATCTCTGCGAAGGGATGAGAGCAACCAGGGTTGACGCAGATGATCCGCGTGTTTGGTTTCGGGTTTAAAGAAGATATCCTTGACAGATATTTGAAACGGAGAAGGAATGGCATCTGATAACTTGATCACCACCAACGGTACTGACGTGGGTAGGTTTTTCAGCAATGTTTCTATTTCGTTAGACGCTACCAACGATGTAAGGCATATAAACGCAGCATTACCGGCTTTAACAAAAGCCGATGGGGTTACTTGATTTTGCCACTGGCCAGCGGTGATCTGAAACAGCTCACCTTTCTTTTCATTCACGCCTGCCAGTTTGGGCACCTCTTGGTCTTGGGGTAGGCGCACTTCATAGCCGTTGCGCTGCAGGGCTTCAAACAGATTGCGCACTTTGTCTTTATACACGTTCAATAGCTCAGTTTCAAAGATGCCCTTTGTAGGGTGTGAGCTAAAAAAACAAACATAAAAGTAGAGGTGCGATGCGTAAGGGTCTTTGGTTTCGGGTATCCGTACTACCAGTTGCCCGCTTTTGGCGTATATCTTCCACACAATGCGCTGGATGTTATCGCCCATCTCAAATTCCTTATAGTTGACGTGCTCACCTTCTACACGTTTTGGAATGTCGATGCGGTAGGTTTGCTCTTCGGTAGCGTTGGGTTGTGCCCGCACTGTGGCAGGCGCCAGTGTAACCGGGAGCGTAATCAATTGGTGTGTGAACGGTAAACTTACCGGCAGTGAAAGCAGGCCGAGCATATCGCGAAACGATACGAGTACAGATTGCACATCATAAATACCGCGATCGTGCAGCAACGTTTGCCCTGTGCCTGTAATCCCTTTGCGCCACCATTGACGAGGCTGTTGTATGCCGGAATCCAACAAAACGGGCTCGCTTATTTTCTTCTCAGCGAAAACCAACCTTGCATTAACAGTGCCCAACAAAGGCCGAAACAAGTTGCCCACGAGCGCGATGGTCAACGATACTTTGCCGGCCTCCGCCTGTTGCCCATCGCCCAACTTTGCTTGAATGTTTATTTTCTTGTTTTGGCACAAGTTCAAGAAATACCCCCAGGTCAAAAGCACGGTAAGCATGCTGAGAACCGTCAACCCGACAAATGCAATGAGCACGAATTTCATAAACACGCCCATCACCAGCCAAATGTTGGAATCATCTTGCCCGTATTCCTCCTTTAACCAAACGTTTACCAAGGCCAACGCAACCAGTGCGCCCAGCAATTGCCACCTTACACCAGCCCAAACAGACCAATAGTGTAACTTTTGTAGAAAAGACGACAGGTGGATGGATGGCATTTTAGACACAGTGTGCAAAATATTCAAAAAAAATTATCCGTGCATTATGGAATTCAACAATCACCGACATCCCTACAGTAAACTTCTATACCAATGTCAGGATCAATGTTGTCTGTGCCCAGGCCTTGCCATGAAAAATGGGATCGCTTTACGCCCACAAAAAACGGGGCATTTTGCGGCAGTTGTCAAAAGGAAGTGATCGATTTCACCAACTGGACCGATGGCGAAATCAAAGATTATTTTGCAAAGCGAACTGGCCCCGTTTGCGGGCGGTTAAAACAAAGTCAGCTAACCACACACGTGCCGGATAAAAAACACCAGCTTTCAAAGTGGATGACAGTGTTTACACTGGTGCTTTTGATGGTGACCAAAAGCGCACAAGGTCAGCCGAAAGGCAGAATTCAAGATACGGTAGAAGTTGATCAGCGAACCCGCAAATCTGTCAACCATTCTACAGACAAACACTGGATTGTAACCGGCACCGTGGTAGATGAAAATCGAGTGCCGCTTCCGGGGGTAAATGTGGTGCAAAAGAATTCTGTTAACGGCACAGTAACGGATGTTGAAGGCAATTTCAGATTAATGATTGGCCAACCAAAAGTCAGCGAAGTAATTTCGGCTTCCTTTATCGGATTTACGACAACCGATACATTAATTTATCAGTCACAGCACGTGGTCATTCGCATGAAAACAGATGTTGCTGCATTGCATGAGGTAGTGGTGGTGGGCGGTGTTTGTGCAAGGCCGAATGTTTTTAGGAGAATCTGGTGGGAGATCAAGCGTGTTTTCCAGCGCTGAAGGGCAGATATTTCGCATTTGGCGACAGGCATCGATTTTTGATGTCGATGGTGGCCGGGCGCACCGGCTGAGCCACGTTTATTGAGCGAAATGCTTCGCCCTGCTACTTCGTGAAAAAAATGGTATTTTTGCAATCCAACAAACCATCAATACAAGATTATGTCAGGTGTAAACAAAGTAATTCTGGTCGGCAGGTTAGGCAAAGATCCTGAAGTGAGGAACTTAGAAAATGGCGCCACAGTAGCGAATTTTAGCATGGCTACTACCGAAACATATAAAGATAAGACCACAGGTGAGCGCAAAGAAATCACAGAATGGCACAACATTGTGCTATGGCGCGGACTGGCCGATATTGCTGCAAAGTATTTGCACAAAGGAGACCAGGTGTACATTGAAGGCAAATTGCGCACGCGCAGCTGGGAGAAAGATGGTGTCACCCGTTACACTACCGAAATAGTGGGCGACAATATGACGTTGCTTGGAAGTAAACCCGGTGGCAGTTCTGCCCAGACTGCGCCACCCGCTGCGCACCCAAGCCCATCCATGCCATCAGCAACCGACACAACCGATGATCTGCCGTTTTGATCAGTGTTCCCCCTAACCCTTTGGAAACGGTATTGACATTAGAAGAACCTCCCAGTTTGGTGTTGGCTGAAATATGGGCGCAACTGAATCCATTTTATGTTTTCAGCTTTGTGTCGATAGCCGTTTTGCTTTTTATGTCTGCAGTAATCTCGGCATCTGAGGTTGCCTTTTTTTCATTAAAGGCAGATGACCTCGAACGCTTTCGCGAATCTGACGACAGCTCGGAGCAGAAAATCTTAGAGGTGCTGAAAAAGCCCCGCCTATTGCTGGCCACCATACTGATCATGAACAACTTTGTAAATGTTGGTGTGGTCACCATTTCTACGTTTTTGATGTGGGCCATGGCAGGCACGCGCAAACCGGAGGAGACGATCGTAGGGCTGGTTACGTTTGGTGCAACTTTCGCAATAACATTCTTTGGTGAAATTGTACCCAAAGTGTATGCCACCCGCCACAACTGGGCTTTTGCAAAAAGGATGGCTGGTTTTTGGCTGATATTGGAGAAAGTATGGTTTCCCATCTCTTGGCCTCTGCTGAATATGAGCCAGTTGATCGAGCGCAGAATTGAGAAGAAAGGGTATACCACAACTGTAGAGGAGCTAAATCAGGCGCTCGAATTAACGACAGACAACAGCAACACAACCGAAGAAGAGAAAGATATTCTCAAAGGCATTGTGAACTTCGGAACGCTCACCGTGAAACGCGTGATGAAGTCCCGTTTGGATATCTCGGCTGCAAATGCGGACATGGATTTTCGCGAGCTCATGGAGCATATCAACAAATCTGGATTTTCTCGCATACCTGTTTACAAAGAATCGATAGACAGGGTGGAGGGAATTTTGTACACCAAAGACTTGCTGCCCTACCTGAGCGAGGCAAAGGATTTCAAATGGCAAAAACTTTTAAGACCCGGATTTTTTGTGCCCGAAACCAAACGGCTTGATTCGTTGCTCAAAGACTTTCAAAGCAAACGAGTTCACATGGCCATTGTGGTGGATGAATATGGTGGCACCGCTGGCCTGGTAACACTGGAGGATTTAATCGAAGAAATCATCGGTGAAATCAATGATGAGTTTGATGAAGTAAACCTGGGGTACCAAAAACTAGACGACTATACGTTCATTTTTGAGGCGAAGATATCGATACATGACTTTTGCAAAGCGCTGGATGTGGACGTTACTTCATTTGATGATGTAAAAGGAGAAAGCGAATCGCTTGCCGGCTTGGTGTTGGAGCTACACGGAAGTATGCCCAAACAAGGCGAACAAGTTTCTTTTGATCGCTTCATATTTACCGTAGTAAGTGCCGACCCAAAGAAGATCAATAAAGTAAAGGTAACGCTGAGCCAAACGGTAGAAAAGTGATTCAAATGCGCAACTTTGTAATTTCCACGCTGGCACTGGCGATTGCAGCAACAGCGGGTGGCTGCAAATCTGAATTTCAGCCCAAGCCCAAAGGGTACAACAGGCTTATGTTGCCGGTCGAAGAATATATTGCCCTGCCTGATTCGCTGCCATATACCTTTGAGTACTCTACCGCTGCAAAATTGATGCGCGATACTTCTTGGATCAATGAAAAACACTGGGTGGAGATTTACTACCCGAGTCTGAAGGCGAACCTGCACATCACGTATAAAAAGATCAACCACCGCGATGATTTGTTACGCGGATTTTTGGATGACTCATACAAGCTTACGTCCAAGCAGCAAATCAAAGCGTACGGCATTGACGAGGTAATCGTAAAAACACCCACCGGCAAAACAGCAATGATTGCCGAAATCAGCGGAGATGTGCCCACACAGTTCCAATTTACGATGACAGACTCTACGCATCATTTCCTTCGGGGCGCTTTGTATTTCAACACCGAAGTCAACAACGATTCACTGGCACCGGCCATCGACTTTATGAAAAAAGAAGCCATGCATTTGATCAATACATTGCAATGGAAGAAATAATCTGATTCGGCAAATTGTAACTTTGGGCAAATTGCGTTTGTGGCTGCATGAGTTTCTTCGATACCTCCATCGAATTTCTGAAAGGTGTAGGCCCCCAGCGGGCGGCATTACTCCAAAAGGAGTTGAACATCTTCACATTTGGTGACCTCATTCAGCATTACCCTTTTCGATACGAAGACCGCACCCGCTTTTTTCGGGCAACAGACGTAAATGAAACCATGCCCTCGGTGCAGCTCAAAGGCAAAATAACAGAATTTGAGGTATTGGGTACAGGCAATCGCAAACGACTGGTGGGCTACTTCACCGATGGCACCGGTGAGGTGGAGTTGGTATGGTTCCAGGGCATCAACTGGGTTTTGCAAAAAATCAAGCCACAACAAGAATACATTGTGTTCGGTAAACCCAACCGATACGGCAACAGCCTGTCAATCGCCCACCCCGAAATCGACATTGTGGAGGAGAAAAAAGAAACGACCGGATACCTACAGCCGGTGTATCCATTAAGCGAACGGCTAAGAAACAGGCACATCGACTCGAAATTTTTTTGTAAAATTCAGCAGGCCCTGCTGCGTGCAGCCCAGCAGCACTTGCGCGAAACATTACCCGATCACGTGCTCCAGAAACATCAACTGGTGAGTAAAAAATCCGCAATCAATAACGTCCATTTTCCAAAAGATCAGGCGCATTTGATGTTAGCACAGCAGCGACTGAAGTTTGAAGAACTGTTTTTTATTCAATTGCGGCTGATCAAAATGAAATTGGTTCGGCAAGAAAAATTCAAAGGGCAAGTCTTTAAAGATGCCTCTGTGCTGACTAATTTCTATAACCACCAGCTGCCATTTGCGCTAACAGATGCACAGAAACGTGTGGTAAAAGAGATCTATGCAGACATGAAGTCGGGCAAGCAGATGAATCGGCTGTTGCAGGGTGACGTGGGAAGCGGCAAAACCATTGTGGCTTTTATCGCAATATTATTGGCAGTAGGTGGCCACGCACAATCTGCATTGATCGCCCCCACGGAAATTTTAGCACAACAGCATTACAATAATCTGAAACGGTATGCAGATCCGATGGGTATCGGTATCGCGCTGCTGACAGGATCTGTGAAGAAAACGGCCCGGAAGCCTATTCATGAAAAACTGCAAGACGGCACACTTCATATTTTGATTGGAACCCACGCCCTACTGGAGGAAGAAGTAAAGTTCAAAAAGCTGGGTTTGGCAATCATTGATGAGCAGCATCGCTTTGGCGTAGCGCAACGATCCAAACTCTGGCAAAAAAATGAAGAAGTATATCCGCATGTGCTGGTAATGACGGCCACGCCCATACCGCGTACTTTGGCGATGACGTTGTATGGCGACCTTGAGATTTCTGTCATCGATGAGCTACCCAGTGGGCGTAAGCCGGTACAAACCATGCACCGCTACGACACACATCGGTTGCAGGTAAACGGCTTTATCAAAACACAGATTGACCAGGGCAGGCAAGCATACATTGTTTATCCGTTGATCGATGAGTCTGAAAAACTGGATTTAAAGCACTTGATGGACGGGTACGAGAGCATTTCGCGTGCGTTTCCGGATATCCCCGTGAGCGTACTGCATGGCCAAATGCCAGCAGAGGCAAAAGACTTTGAAATGGCTCGATTCAAAAAAGGTGAAACCAAAATCATGGTGGCCACTACCGTGATAGAGGTTGGCGTAGATGTACCCAATGCTTCGGTGATGGTCATCGAAAGTGCGCAAAGGTTTGGACTATCGCAATTACACCAACTGCGTGGGCGCGTGGGCAGAGGTGCCGAGCAGTCATACTGTATTTTGATGACAGATCACAAATTAAGTGCAGAATCAAAAACACGCATCGAAACCATGGTGCGCACCAATAACGGATTTGAAATTGCTGAGGTGGATTTGAAACTACGCGGGCCCGGAGACCTGATGGGCACACAACAAAGTGGTGCACTCGATTTATTAATTGCAGACCTGAGCAAGGATGTGGAAATACTCAAGCAGGCGCGTGAAGCCGCAAGTCAATTGCTGGAAGATGACCCCCATCTGACAAAGCCCGAAAACAAAATGGTGCTGCAGCAAATACAATCGATGCGAAAAACAGCGGTCAATTGGAGTCGCATCAGCTAGCTGTTGGATTTCAATGTATCCCAAACCAATGACGGCTCATATCCCTTGGTAATGGCATATCGTGCCAGCTTATCTTTTAACCTGAAGGCATTTTTATCCGCGATCTGTGCCGATTTTTTTTGTAACAGGTTGTGGAGCATTTTCCGGTAGTCATCTTCGTCAATTTCCTTTAGTCCGGTGTTGATGTTCCGTTTGCTGACCCCGAGTATTTCAAGTTCACGCTCAATTTTGAGGCGCCCCCATTTTTTGATACGAAATTTACCGCCAGCAAAAGCTCTGGCGAATCGCTCTTCGTTCAAAAACCCTTCTGCAATTAACTTGGCCGTTATTTCATCCACCTCACTTTCAAACAAGCCGTACTCAAAAAGCTTGTTTTTCACTTCGCGGTGCGAGCGCTCTTGATACGCACAGTAATGTTGAATTTTTTTCAGTGCATCGGCAGGTGAAAGCCTCTTCTTCTTTTTCTCATCTTCCTGCCACATGTTATCGCCAGGGGAAAACCAGTTTTAGACCACGTTTATTCTTTCCGGCTATATCGATAAAGCCGCGTGTGTCAATCAGGTTACCGCGAATATCCCAATAGAAATAGCTGCCAAATTTGCCATTGTTAAACGAGAGAGAAGATACATTGGAAACCCATAATGTTTGAAATGACTGCTGCGAGTCTAAAGCAGGGAGGGCGTATAATGAAGGGCTAATAAAGCCGAATGTTTGTGCTGCATCTTCTTTCAATCCAAAAGGCAACGTTTTGAGTGCGGGCACAACCGGCATTTGCAATGTGTATTTTGGCAGTTCTTTGCTTTCGCGAAACTGGGCAACCGAATGAAACGAAACAACGCTCGTGAACAAAGTGAAAACAAACCGAACTTTCATAGCGAAAAGTTACGGAATAAAATCCAAAATGCTACATTCGTCTGATGCAAAACAGAGTAAGGTGCCCTTGGTGTTTATCTTTTGAACAATACGTTCGTTACCACGATGAGGAGTGGGGCGTGCCTGTGCATGATGACCGAATACATTTCGAATTTCTGATTTTGGAAGGTGCACAGGCCGGTTTGAGTTGGGCCACCATTTTAAT
>DHLV01000242.1:12972-19610 GCA_002405445.1 Flammeovirgaceae bacterium UBA4659
TGGCCGGGTTGAGTTGGGCCACCATTTTAAAAAAGCGCGAAGGTTATCGAAAGGCGTTTGCCGGTTTTGATCCCGCCAAGGTGGCCAGGTTTAGCCAAAAAAGATTAGAGAAAATGCTGCAAGACCCAGGCATTGTGCGCAATAGATTAAAGGTATATGCAGCCGTCAACAATGCGAAGCAGTTTTTACGTATTCAAAAGGAATTTGGGAGTTTTGACAAATACATTTGGCAATTTGTGGGTGGTAAGCCTATTGTGAACCAACTCAAAACACTAAAAGATGCGCGTGCAACCACCAAAGAATCTAACGCGCTCAGTAAAGACCTTTTGCGAAGAGGGTTCAAATTTGTGGGCAGCACAGTGATGTATGCGCACATGCAAGCGTGCGGCCTGGTGAACGACCACCTGGTGGATTGTTGGAGGTATAAGCAACTATGAAACGCTACTTCAGCTTTAAACCCACCCACATATACGCTGGCGCGGCCAACACGCTGTAGCCACCTGCAAATCCGCGTTGCCCGAAACCCTGTGCGGGTGGCGCTGCACCGGCAGGTTGGTTGGCTGCCGTTTGCCGGCCTGTTTCAACAGTGATGCCCAGCACCGGTGTCTTTGTTCTATCAATGCCAAAGGATTGAAACGGAATCTTTGCCTCATAGATATAGTTGGCGTTTTCATCGGGTACGATCAGCACTTCAATACCGTTGGCAAGCCCAAGCCTGCTTGCCACAATTCCTTCCTTTGCAAGGCCAATCAATTCCACCACCTCTACATCGCCCAGCATTTGGCGCTTATAGGCTTCCACCGCAGCAGCGTCCGGCAGGTTCACAGGCTTCTCTTTCTTTAGCTCACGGTCATCTTTTCCAATGGGGTATTTCAACCCCACCTTGCCTTTCTTCTTGCCGCTTGGGTCTAATTTGATGTACAATCCATACATCGCTATTTTACGCTGAGTCAGGTCATCGGTGAATTTCAACCTCACATACAGATTATCTGCATCATTGCAGAAGTTATACAAGATTTTACTGTCACCGTCCAGGTTCCAGTCTGCGGGCCATTCACTCGGTTGGCCATCAATGGTAGGTGGGGTAGTGATTTCGCAGCTTTCGCGCACACCCTTTTGAGCATTTACAATAAAACTATTCGACAACAGGAAAATGAAGAGTAGCCGGTTCATTTGCAAAACATTGAGTTGCAAAGGTACAATTTCCCGAACGAATGCGCCCACACCTCCACATTTTCGAGCGTTTGGCCAACGATGGGTTGATCGATTCATGACCTTTTTGTATCGCACTGATCAATGCAACAGGTTACGCAAATCGACCCCAGCAATTGGAGGGTAATCGGTACGAGCGCTGCAATTTTTTACCCGAAGAAGATAGTTTATCTCTGCTTTTGTTACCTTCACCCAAAAGAAACCTTATGCTTCTCAACCTTGATACCATTCCACATTTCTATAAGAACTACGTCAAACAAATAGAGGAAACTGATTTGCTGCAGGCTCTGCGCATATCCGGTCATCGCATGGTAGAGGTTGTTCATTCGATACCTGTTACCAAGCAAGACTACCGATATGCCAGTGGTAAGTGGAGCGTGCGGGAGTTACTCTGCCATTTGATTGATGCAGAGCGGATTTTCGCATACCGTGCATTGCGCATTGCACGCAATGATAAAACCCCTCTTGAAGGCTTTGAGGAAAACGACTACGCCCTGCAAGCCAATGCACCAAATCGCCCACTGAAAAGCATAGCTGAGGAAATGTCCAGGCTGCGTGCCTCCACACTTGATTTGTACCAGAGTTTTTCACCCGAAATGATCATGCGCAAGGGTGTAGCAAACAAAAATGAAATTTCGGTGATGGCACTTGCCTTTATTATTGCAGGCCATGAAACACACCACCGAAAGATTTTAGTTGAACGTTATCTTACTGAAAAAGAATGAGATCGTTGGTTTTTATCTGTCTGCTGGCGGCCTGCAGCCCTGCGTTGCAAATCAGAAAGGAGATCAGGAGCATCGAGGCTGCGCAACAACACCATATCGGATTTATCCTGTACGACCCTGTGGCAAAAAGAGAAATCATCCGGCATCATGATGCGCACTATTTCACACCGGCATCCAATACCAAGATTTTCACATTGTATGCGGCCATGAAGATATTGGGCGATTCTGTGAGATCGCTTGAATATGTACAACGCAACGACTCCATCATTTTTTGGGGTTTAGGTGACCCGGGTTTTTTGAATCCCTTGTGCTATGGTAATCAGCGCGTTTACACATTTTTGAAAAACGTAAAGGGCAAACTCATTTACTCTGCGGCAAATTTCAACACCACGGCTCTTGGCTATGGGTGGAGCTGGGACGACTACAATTACAGTTATTCGGCCGAGCGCACGCCATTTACCCTGTACGGCAACTTGATCACCGTTAAAAGAACGAGTGCAGGTTTATCTACCGTGCCGAGGTTTTTTCAAGAGCACCTGCTCACATCAACGGAAAGACGAGCGTCAGAGGAAGTACTGCGTGCAGTAGATGAAAATGAGTTGGTACATTATGCTGGAGATGCGCTGATGAAGCAACAGGAGATTCCATTTCGCTTCAGTGGTGATTTGCTGGCCGACTTGCTCACCGACACGCTGAAGAGGCAAGTAGATTTTGTCAATATGCCGTATCGTGCCGGGACGGTGCTGAAAAGTGTACCGGTTGACAGCATCTACCGGGTGATGATGCAAGACAGCGACAACATGATGGCCGAGCAACTGTTGTTGCAGTGTGCCGCTGTGCTGAGTGATACCCTGCAGCCTGAGATTGCCATTCGCTACACGGCTCAAAATCTACTGCCCACACTGCCTGACAAGCCCCAATGGGTGGACGGATCAGGGTTGAGCCGATTCAACTTGTTTACGCCCCGCAGCATCGTGCATGTGTGGGAAAAACTTTATCGTGAAGTTCCAAGGGAAAGACTGTTTAATATCATTGCAGTGGGCGGACAGTCAGGAACGCTAAAAAACTACTATCAATCTGCCCGGCCCTACATATACGGAAAAACCGGCACGCTCAGCAACAATCACTCATTGAGCGGCTACCTAATCACCAAAAAAGGAAAAACACTGATTTTTTGCTGGATGAACAACAACTTTGTTGCATCCACCGGTGAGGTAAGAAGAAAGATGGAGATGGTGCTGGCCCGCATCAGAGATCGCTACTAGCAATTTCAAAAATCGGATTTGTTTAAGTTATTTGCACAGCAAATTTTTCGCCTATGAATCCAGTAGAACAATTCAATAATTATCGCAGCCAGATGAATGAGCGCATCATGGAGGCGGACAACCTCATCATCAAGCGCATTTTTAACCTCGATACACACGCCTATCAGGCTGGCGCGTTAGACGTAAAGGCAAAAGAACTCATCGGCCTTACGTGTTCTTTGGTGCTACGTTGCGATGATTGCGTAAAGTACCACCTCGGCAAGTGTAAAGAGGTAGGCTTTAACACAGCGGAAGTGCACGAAGCGATGGGCGTGGCGACCTTGGTGGGCGGCACCATTGTGGTTCCGCATCTGCGCAGGGCATTTGAATATTGGGATGAATTAATGAAAAGCTGATGTTTAAACGTGACTTAGAGCAAGAGCGCACCTGGGCTGCCTTGCTGGCATCTGTAGCGAGCATGATTGGCAAAAAACCAAAGGACCTCAATGAAGTACTCTTTCTGATCGGTGTGCAAGAGCTTGGTAAAGGTGCGAAGCGGTTCACCAAAGAAGAGAAGCAAGACCTGATGCACATCGCCATTTGCAAAGTGCTGAGCCTTGCGGGGTACTATCAACTGGAAGGCCTCGATGCGCAAGGCTGGCCACATTGGAAACTGATAAAAAAATTACCACACTTCGATTTACTGGAGCAAGAAAAATTGCTGAAAATGCACGTGATCGAATATTTTGAGAAAGAATTTGAGTGGAAATATACTACTCCGGTGCCTACCAACTCTTGATAGCACCCAAGATGACGGGTATTCGGCATCACAATAGTTTTATGGTAAGCTGACAGTGCACAAGACTTCTTTGCAGACGGCCAAGCACTTCATTTTGATGATATAATTTGCCTTGTAAAAGTTTGTTTTTTTAGAAAACCATTTTACCTTACAATCACAAACCAAACAAATACCTTTATGAAAAAAATTATTACCTTATTATTCGTCTGCTTTGTTGCTTCGGGTGCCTATGCTCAAAGTTTGAGTTTTGGCATTCGTGGTGGAGTCAACATCGCCAAAGAATCAGTTTCTTCGTCTGGAGTTTCTATATCAACCGACTCAAAGGCGGGATTAATGTTAGGAACTTATCTGACTGTTATGACGTCTGAGAAATTCGGATTCCAACCTGAATTGGTCTATTCAAGTTTTGGAGGATCTGCTACCATCAACGGACAAACTGCCACCGACAACTACAATTATCTGTCGTTACCTGTGATGCTACGATTTAACGCATCTGAGAATATCAGTATCCAGGCCGGACCCCAGTTAGGATTTTTGTTATCGGCAAAATCTTCGGTGGGTTCACAAAGCATTGACGTCAAGGATCAAATGAATGGAATTGATTTTGGTGCCGCTTTCGGTTTGGGCTTTGATTTTGGGTCATTCAATGCCGGTGCAAGATATTACTTGGGCTTATCCAACGTAATCAAAAATGTGCCTACGGGCTTTGACATCAAGCAAACCAATACTGCGATTCAACTATTTGTAGGATATACTTTATTTAAGCAATAGAGGCTTACAAGTAGTTTTAAATTTAAAGGGCTGCCTCAACAGGGCAGCCTCTTTATTTTCATTTTCTGATCGTTCCGGAAACAAGGGGTTACAGACTGAAGGTAGTAGACAAACGCAGTGCAAGTGTAATAGCAATTCTGCGGGAGGCGCACAATAGCTTGTGGTTGCAGGCTTTAATTGACGGGTCTATTGAAGTATTCAAAAATGCTGATCAGGTCGCTTTCTACCTTCAACTTCTTCGATTTTCCGAACTGCTCCATTTCCTTTTGCCGATCTCCAAAAACAGAGAAGAAGTTCTTTTTTGAAACAGGATGCAACACACCGTCTCTTTGATAATAAAAAAAAGTCTTTTTGATATACTTGTCGTCTTTGCTGCCCACGTTAAGTGCCGGGCTGAAATCTGCCTTTAAATACTCCACTTCGGTTCGTTTCAATAACGGTAGGCTACCCTCCACCAGCAGTTCGAAAAATCCAGAGTATTGCGATCCAGAAGGCGTCTTGAACGATTTCCCGTTAAAAAAATAATGAGGTGTTTTATTTAGAGAATCGAGGCAAACAGCACTGCGCACCAAGTCACCGTTGAGCACACGCACCCCTTTTTGAGTGATGATGTTGAATTCGTTGCGTTGCAAGTCAAGTTTCGAAAACAACCCGTGTAATATTTGTCCATCCTTAAACAACGTAAATGATGACTCCTGAAAAAACTGGGTCAAATACACATCGCCCTGTAAGCCCGGTGGTGGTGAAGGCAGGTTTGGAATGCTACCCGCGAGCAAGCTGTTCAAATCAGACAAACGCTCAACGATATATCGCTTGTGGAGATAGTCGTTGTTTTGCCCAAACGCGGAGCCACAAACCACCAAGAAGAGAGGAAACAGGGTCTTCATAAAAAATTGTTTGGTATGCATTGTCATCTTTGAACGGAACTGAGCCAGCTTTCAAAAATAGATGGTTTCAACCGTTTTCGCTAATAAGCGTTAGTCAGTTTTCAAAATATTTTATTGCAATTATACGCTGAAATACAAAATCGAATTTTCTGCTTTCGTATATTCACAGACTAAAATATTTTCTGCACTGTGAACGAACCACTTGCCCAGGGCCTCTATCACCCATCTTTCGAACACGATTCTTGCGGAGTAGGGTTTATCGCGAATATGAAAGGGCATAAGTCGCACCAAACCGTGAGCGATGCACTTACCATGCTTGAGCGGATGGCGCACCGTGGCGCATGTGGTTGCGAACCCAACACGGGCGATGGTGCCGGGATACTCATCCAGGTGCCTCATGCGTTTTTTACCAGTGAATGCAGCAAGCTCGGATTCAAACTTCCTGCTTACGGAAGCTATGGCGTGGGGCTGGTGGTTTTTCCGCGCGATGAGAAAGTGAGAGAAGAGTGCCGCGCCACGCTCAACCGGCAAATCAAGAAAATGAAAATGGGTTTGCTGGGCTACCGGCCGTTGCCCACCCGCCATGCAGACCTGGGTGAAAGCGCACTCAGCGCAGAGCCGGTGATGGAACAAGTCTTCATTCAACGCCTCGATGCCGGCACCGACCCCGATGATTTAGAGCGAAAACTATTCGTCCTTCGAAAATATGTAACAGATGTTATCACCGAGTCCGTACATGGTGTTCACAATCAATTCTATTTCTCTTCACTGTCATACAAAACAATTGCCTACAAGGGGATGCTTACCTCAGGGCAATTGAAACCTTACTTTGCGGATTTGGAAAATGAAGATGTGGTTTCGGCTCTGGCGGTCATTCATTCCCGGTTTTCTACCAACACGTTTCCTTCGGGGCGATTTGCTCAACCGGTCAGATTTATTGCACACAACGGAGAAATCAATACGGTGCAAGGCAACATCAACTGGCTGAAATCAAAAGAAG
>DHLV01000152.1:0-353 GCA_002405445.1 Flammeovirgaceae bacterium UBA4659
CGCCACCAAAAAACTGCTTGGGAAAAAATAGAGGCGATTTATAATCATCGAAATGAAAGATGCGCGAATAGCCATGTTGGTCAATCGCTGCTACCATCTCGCCAAATGAGAACCCGAGTTTATCGGCAATTTGCCAAACCGTAACGGCTACAGCTGTTACCAAAAACAAGGTTTGAAAAGAATCTGTCCACACAATTGTTTTCACTCCCCCCCTAAAGGTGTAAACCCAAATAAGGGCAATGGTGGTAGCTACCGTAACCCAAAACGGAACGCCCCAGGCGTCAAACAGAAATAACTGAAGTACCGTAGCGGCCAGAAACAAGCGGAGTGATGATCCCACCGTGCGCGATACC
>DHLV01000152.1:474-1623 GCA_002405445.1 Flammeovirgaceae bacterium UBA4659
GATGATCCCACCGTGCGCGATACCAGAAAAAAGAATGCGCCAGTTCGGTACGAAATGGTATCGAAGCGTTGCTCCAAATAGGTGTAGATGCTAATTACGTTCAATCGGTAGTACAAAGGCATTAAAATGCCAATGATTAGCCAGTAGCCAACCAAATACCCGAGCACAACCTGAAAATAGGCGAAGCCGATTTTGCCCACATTGCCCGGAACGGAAACAAACGTAACGCCCGAAAGCGAAGATCCGATCATGCCAAACGCCACCAAGTACCAGGGCGACTGCCGGTTGGCGGTAAAAAAAGTGGTGCTATCGGCTCCGCGCGAGGTGAAATATGAAATGGTGATGAGAACAATAAAGTAAACCACCAGTATCCCAAAGACGAGCGAAGCTGACATAAAAAAAATTTGGGAAAGCTACTCTTTATTTTTTGCCTAAAAAATAGCAGCATTCGGTGGTCTGCCCCGGCTATAAAATATTTCGCGCACTGTGCCCGCGGATTATCATCGAGCGTGTTATTTTTGCGCAATTTATCCAACCACTACTCCATGCCAAGAGACAGAAGTATACGCTCCGTGCTGATTATCGGCAGCGGCCCTATTATTATTGGTCAAGCTTGTGAATTCGACTATGCGGGGTCTCAGGCTTCACGCTCTTTACGCGAAGAAGGCATTGAGGTAATCCTCATTAACTCGAACCCGGCCACGATTATGACCGATAAGGTGACGGCTGACCATGTGTATTTGAAGCCCCTGGAGAAGAAGTACATCCGCGAAATTCTGGAGAAGCACAACATTGATGCAGTGCTGCCCACGATGGGCGGACAAACGGCTTTGAACTTATGCATTGAGTGCGATAAAGCAGGGATATGGGAACATTATGGAGTAAAAATTATTGGCGTTGATATCAAGGCCATAGAGACTACCGAGGACCGAGAGAAGTTCCGGTTGAAAATGTTGGAGTTGGGCGTGGGTGTGTGCAAAGGCGCTACGGCTACTTCGTTTTTGAAAGGAAAGGAAATTGCCCAAGAGATTGGCTTTCCGTTGGTGATTCGCCCATCGTTTACCTTAGGAGGAACGGGCGGTGGCTTTGTGAATAAACCCGAAGATTTTGACCAAGCATTGAATCGTGGATTGCAAGCATCGCCCATAC
>DHLV01000152.1:1707-29583 GCA_002405445.1 Flammeovirgaceae bacterium UBA4659
GATTGCAAGCATCGCCCATACACGAAGTGTTGGTGGAGCAAAGCATTATGGGCTGGAAAGAATACGAGTTGGAGTTGCTGCGCGATGGCAAAGGGAATGTGATTATCATCTGCTCCATCGAAAACTTTGACCCAATGGGCATCCACACGGGTGACTCGATTACAGTTGCACCTGCGATGACTTTGCCCGACACGGTGTACCAGCACATGCGCGATCTCGCCATCAAAATGATGAATGGCATCGGCAAGTTTGCAGGTGGGTGTAATGTGCAGTTCTCAGTAAACCCTGATAACGACAACGAAATCATTGGTATTGAAATCAACCCGCGTGTTTCTCGCTCTTCTGCGCTCGCATCAAAAGCAACCGGATATCCGATTGCCAAAATCGCGGCTAAGCTTGCCATTGGTTACAATTTGGATGAATTGAAGAATGCCATCACCGGCACCACGACTGCCTACTTCGAGCCTGAGTTGGATTATGTGATAGTAAAAATTCCGCGTTGGAGTTTTGATAAGTTTCACGGTGCCGACCGCAAACTGGGTTTGCAAATGAAATCAGTTGGTGAAGCGCTGGGCATTGGCCGCAATTTTCAAGAAGCCCTGCAAAAAGCTTGTCAGAGTTTGGAAATAAGACGCAATGGTATGGGCGCTGATGGCAAAGAACTGACAAAGCAAGATGATTTGCTGTACAGTCTCGAGCACCCGAGTTGGAACAGGCTCTTCCATATTTATGATGCGATGAAGCTCGGCATCTCGATGAAGACCATTCAAAACTTGACCAAGATTGACAAATGGTTTTTAGAGCAGATTTGGGATTTAATAGAGTTAGAAAAAGAAATCGAAAAGTATAAGGTCGATACCATTCCCGTATCGCTCATGCGCAAAGCCAAAGAGAAAGGCTATGCGGATCGACAGCTCGCGCACCTCATGGATTGCCTGGAGAGTGAAGTGCATAAGAAGCGCAGGGAGATGGGCATCAACCGCGTGTACAAATTGGTGGATACGTGTGCAGCCGAGTTTGAAGCAAAGACACCTTATTATTATTCAACATTCGATACGGAAAACGAATCAATTGTTACCGGCAAGAAAAAAGTAATTGTGTTGGGCTCAGGCCCAAATCGCATCGGTCAGGGAATTGAGTTTGACTACTCTTGTGTGCATGGCGTGTTGGCAGCTAAAGAGATGGGCTACGAAACCATCATGATCAATTGCAACCCCGAAACGGTTTCTACTGATTTTGATATTGCTGATAAATTGTATTTCGAACCCGTATTCTGGGAACACCTGTGGGATATCATTCAACATGAGAAACCTGAAGGTGTAATTGTACAATTGGGTGGACAGACTGCATTGAAGCTGGCCGAGAAGCTTCATAAGTATGGAGTGAAAATTTTAGGAACTTCATTTGATGCACTTGACTTGGCTGAAGACCGCGGTAGTTTCTCGACATTGTTGAAAGACCTCGGCATTCCTTATCCTGATTTTGGTGTGGCCACCGATGCAGATGAAGCGTTGGAAGTTTCCAAAACGATTGGCTTCCCGTTACTCGTTCGTCCGTCATACGTGTTGGGTGGGCAGAGCATGAAGATTGTGATCAATGAAAAAGAACTGGAGCATCACATTCTCGATATTTGGAAACATCTCCCCGAAAACAAAGTATTGCTCGACCATTTTTTGGACGGAGCGATTGAAGCCGAGGCCGATGCGATTTGCGATGGCGAAGATGTGTACATCATTGGCATTATGCAGCACATTGAGCCGGCTGGGATCCACTCGGGTGATAGTTATGCGGTGTTGCCACCTTACAACTTGGGCGACTTTGTGATCAAGCAAATTGAAAATTATACCAAGCGAATTGCGGTAGCATTGAAGACTGTAGGCTTGATCAACATCCAATTTGCAATTAAGAACGACAAGGTCTACATCATTGAGGCGAACCCACGCGCCAGCCGCACCGTGCCGTTTATTTGTAAAGCCTACGATGAACCGTATGTGAATTACGCCACCAAAGTGATGTTGGGTGAAAAGAAAGTTCGTGACTTCAAATTCAACCCAACCAAAAAGGGCTATGCGATTAAAGTACCGGTTTTTTCGTTCAGCAAGTTCCCTGATGTGAACAAAGAGCTCGGTCCCGAAATGAAGTCAACCGGTGAAGCGATTTACTTTATTGATGATTTGATGGATGATTATTTCATGAACATCTATGCAGAACGCAATCTGTATTTGAGCCGCTAACGGATGGATGTTGCGCTTAGCGCGCATAGTCGGTTTTCATCAGCCACGCGTTAGCAAGGCGGCTGCACTGTTCAAACCACAAATACTTTGCCGGATTTCCCTACGCCTTTGCCCTGTTCCTCTGCCGATTGAAGAAGCAGCGCGCTCACATTTTTAAATCAAGCATTAGGGTCATCCATCATTTTGATTGTTCGCGTTTGATGATGAAATCGTGGGCGAGAAATAATATGCCCACGATCACAAAAGGTAAGGTGATCAGAGCGATAATGGATAAACTCATCCACCACGATTGATTCATTCGGTAATTCCAATTAAAGATGATAGGCGTAAAAATCAAACCCACCAACAGGAATAGGGTACCACCCCATCTCTCATGTTTCCAGCTGTAGACCAACAAACTGACCAGTGCCATGGACGGTATCATGTGCATGATAAACGCACCCAACTGCTGCCACGCAGTTAGCCCGGGAGCGAAGGCATCAAGCGCAAACACGCTGATCAAAAGGATTGCGGATATGCAAATGACGCGTGGTGACCAAAACAAGACCTTTGAAAGGTTCGATTCCGGATTTTTGATTGTTGTGTTCATACTTTCTGATGTTTGTGGCAAAGGTGATCGAAACAAGACCCACCATGCGATGATTTTGATCATGTACCGCAAGTAAGATAGCTCGTTTCAGGTCACCGATTTCGGTGGCGAAATCAGAGTAAACTATTTTTTTTGTGATGAACCCGCACCTCGGCACTTGTGGGTTTTCGCCCGGTTTTTTCAAAGCACCAGCAGCTCATTTGTTGCACAATCGTTTTCATCTATTGCCGTATTGCTTTCACCACTACGGGTTTGATGGTGAAGCAACAAACATATCTACCATTGTAGATTTACTTCAAATCTTCAGATGATGCGTTTTTTTCATTAATAGACCCAAGTGTATCAATGGGCCATGCTATGCTTACGAAAAAGTGATCTTTGTTTTGGTGGAGTGACATCGAAGCACCATGCATGTTGATGATTTGGTTGCATATCCACAAGCCCATGCCCAACCCGGTTTTCAAACTGGTAGAAGGCTTGAACTCGCTGGTCAGCGCATCGATGTGTGCAACAGGCTCTGATATTGGGTTTTGAACCACAAAATGCACTGTAGAATCATACTGGCTCAAAGAGATGAATATGGTGGATTGGATGGGTGCATATCGAAGTGCATTCTCTACCAAATTGGTAAAAACTGTTTCAATCTTATCACGGTCAAATTCAAACTGAGGAATATATTCCTCAATCTGAATTTGAAGGTAGGATTGCTTTTCGCTGGCCAGGTATTTCAGTTTTTTTATAGCTGCATACAATGGTTCATCAAGCCGCTCGGTCGATTTTCGTACAGTCATTGTTTCGCTTTTCAGTTGGCTTATCAGCAGAAAATCTTCTATCAGTCGGCTTAGCCGTTGCACCTCTGTCAGTTGGTTTTCCAGTATTTGATGCACGCCTTCCTGATGTGACTGTTCCAGTGCAATCGTTATTTCCGTTTGCATAATGGCCAGCGGTGTTTTCAACTCGTGTGTTGCAGAGGCAAAAAAATTGATTTGATTTTTAATGGCCGATTCAATGCGGCCAATCATCCCGTTGAGTGTTTCGGCCAGTAACCTACTCTCGTCATTGCTGTGCGGCACGGGCACCCGGCTGATACTCTTACTGGCTTGTATGTGTTCTGCTGCGGAAATGATTTTTGTGATGGGCCTTACCACAAAGCTACTCGCCAGAAATACAAGGACGGCAGCCAGACCCACAGCCCCCGAATTTGCCCATATTAGGTACGTGCGCAGTTGTTTCTGTTGTTGCTGCAAGTTGGCATTGCTGCGAGCCATGGTGGCAATTAATACAGAACTACCCACCGGTTGCCGCGCGGTTACAATTGTTAATGTATCATTCTGAATCCAATTGAAATGCCCGGCAGCAGGTGGCAACGTTGGGAAAGCCGGAGATTGAAAGATGACTTCATACAAGTCATCTTTTTCCATTGCCAAAAGCACAGAATATCCTACGGGTGGTAATGGTACCAACAACGGATCAAGTTGAGTTTTTGCAAGCAGTTTATCAGTTTCTGAGGTGAGCTCCGCGGTATCGGCATTTCGCAAAATTTTTTGCAGATGAGCGTAGATGACAAAATTTGTTGGAATAATGACAATGACAAATGCTGCAAAAAAAATCAATACCGATTTTGCCCTGATACTTCTATGAAATGGAAAAGGCTTCTTCAACTACTGTTTCTGTAAATCGCCCTCAATATAATATCCGATTCCTACTTTGGTATGAATGATATCATCGCGCAATTTTTTTCGTAACTGCGATAAATGCACTTCAATGACGTTACTGCCCATATCAAAATTTACTTCCCAGATTTTTTCAGAGATTTCTGTTTTAGTCAGAACACGGTTACAGTTTGTAACCAACAGTTCCAGTAAAGCAAACTCACGTTTGGTGAGTTCAACGCTTTGACCATCTACCGAAACCTTTCTTGTCAGTAAGTCCAACTCTAAACCCTGCACTTTGTATTTGGTAAATGATCGAGGGTCTCCTTTGCGGGTAACAGCCCGTACTCGCGCCAGAAATTCACCAAAGTCGAATGGCTTTTTGATATAGTCCATAGCGCCTGCATCAAGACCTTTGATGACATGTTCGCTGTTACTGAGCGCGCTGATGATGATCACCGGGGTTTTGATGCTGAACTGGCGAAGATTGTGGAGCACATCGAAACCGCTTTGGCCTGGCAGCATGATATCTAAGACAATGAGATCATAATGGCAGGTGGCAGCCCACTCCATCCCTTCACTGCCATGGAGGCATGAATCTACGATATAACCGTTTTGTTCAAGCCCATTTTTGATGAACATGTTCAGCCGTTGCTCGTCTTCAATCAATAGGATTTTCATCGGGTGCCCGCTAATTTACCAAATATGTTTTTTCCTCAACGGTGATTTTTCGTGGCACCACAATTTCGTAATTCTTACTGTATACTTCGCCCTTTTTCTTTATTCGCTGGTCACCTTCTATCATTACCCACTTACCTTTACTCAGTATTTCGCGCAGTTGGTCAACCATTGATGCCGTTGTTTCTACAAAATATTTTTTATCGATGATTAAGCCAATCATTCTTCCTTTCTCTGATTTCAGAACCTGATTGATCCTGCCAGATGCAACAACAGGAATGTGTTGATGCTCGCCATCTGCACCGCCATAGAACAAAGTTCCAATCTTCACCGTATCACTTCCCGCAATGATTGCATGCAATGATGTAGGTTCTAATTTTACTTCCCTGTCGAGTGCATCATAGTAAATGGTGATTTGTTCATTTCTTCGGGCGATCGAATGGATGATCTCTGCATACTCAGATGGGAACGCCAACGACATTAATCCTGCTTCAGTTTCAACACGCATACCGATGCAGGCAAAGTTTTGTTTGAACAGGAATGATACAATCATGCCTTTTGCTTTCAGTAATTCGATAAAGCTGTGCGTTCCCCTGATCTCCGGGTGGGGGTAGCACATGCCGCTCTCAAAATGATAGGCGCCACCCATGAATGAAACCAACTGCCCTTCTTCCAAGTGCTTCATTCGGTCGCGCATCGCTGAGGGCATCAAAAAATAAGCTGCCTGGTCGCGGTCAAATCGCAACGCAACTTTGTATCTACCTGCCCAATACATTTTTTCAATTTTCTTGTCGAGATATACAGAGTAAGTTTTTCGGTAAAACGCATGGGTGCCTGGTGATTTATCATCCATGCTTTTCCACTTGCCATCCAGCCAAACATCAGTAACGGTCTCCGGAAAAAAGTAATCGATTGTTGGGTGGAGTGTGGGTTTGTCTCTGCCCGTTCGATGCACCCTTGCCCGTACACGCAGCGATTGGCCTACTTTTAATACCTGTTGCAGCTCTTGACAGTATTTGGCAGGAAACGCAAAGTACTCTGTTGCTTCACCCACGTTGAGCCTGATTTTATTGAGCACATAGCCAATACCCACTTCGAAACCCTGAAAAGTGCCTTCAAATTCCTGAATGGCCGCTCGTTGTTGCGCAGCAGCAACAAACGAAAGGCTTACCAATAACAATGTGATCTTGGTGGTTTTCATAGCAATTGCCTGTATTTTTTGGGAAAAGTAGTGTCTGCGCTAAATTTCCAGTGAAGCCCGGATTAATATTTCTTCAGAAGGGAGTAATCTGCTTCCGTCTGTTTGCGTTTCAAACCTGTATCTTTGCATTGGTTTAGATGTTTGAATATGCTAAAGTTCTTGATCGTACTGGGGTTGATTACGTATCTGGTGTACAAAATTGGTGGTATGTTTTATCGGGCGGGCGCTGCATCGCAGCAGTTCAGAAGCCAACAGCAGCGCAAGTCTGAAGGCAGTATGAACGTGGATGGCGCAGCCGCCAAGAGCAAGCGTAACGGAACCATCAAAGGTGGCGACTACGTTGACTTTGAAGAAGTGAAATAGTTACTGGTTGCCAGATGCTGAATACTAGTTGCTGGCCTTGAGAAGCGAGCCTTTCATGTCGGTAATCCAGTATCCAGCATCGAAAATCCAGCATCCGGTATCCAGAATCCAACAACCAGTATCCATGAAAATCCCCTTCCAAAAATACCAGGCCACGGGCAACGATTTTGTGATCATCGACAATCGCAGCGTTGATTTTTCTTTTTCGGTGGAGCAAATCGTAAAAATCTGCGACCGAAAATTCGGAATAGGTGCGGATGGTTTGATGCTGATAGAAAAACACCCCACACTGGATTTTAATTTGGTGTACTTCAATCGCGATGGCTCACCCAGCTTGTGTGGCAACGGAAGTCGTGCCGCAGTCAAGATGGCTTCATCATTAGGCATGTTTCAACAACATACGAAATTCAACGCCTATGATGGCGAACACGAAGCAGACCTGCTCCCCAACGGCAACGTGCGGCTGAAAATGAGGGATGTAAAGGAAGTCAAAAGAGACAATGGCTCCGTTTTCATCAACACCGGTTCTCCGCACGCTGTTCAGTTTGTAAGCGCAGCGAAAAACACAGATGTGTTCAACTTAGGCCGCACCATCCGCTACAGCGATAAATACAAACCGGCTGGCGCCAATGTCAATTTTGTTGAGTTGCAACCTGATGGCATTTTGGTGCGCACCTACGAGCGTGGCGTGGAAGATGAAACCCTATCGTGTGGCACAGGCGTAACCGCTTCTGCCTTAGCGGCTTCTTTCAAGGGCTATTGTTCACCCGTCAAGATTCAAACACCGGGGGGCGAGCTTTCAGTCGAATTTAAAATCGGCCAACAAGTCGCGTTTCACGATGTTTTTCTCATTGGCCCTGCCAAAAAGGTATTTGAGGGCCTGTTGGAACTATAATTGTACACTGAAATCCTTCAAAACCTGGCAATGAGAATCACCGCATCGGGTAATTGCCATTTTACGGTAAGGGGGTGATTTTTCGTTCGTCAAATTGGATTAACTTTCGCACTTTTTCGGCCTGTGTTTCAGCAATGGATGATTGGCCGGTTACTATTGACTGCTTATGCTAAAACTAATCGCCAAGATTTTCGGCACCAAATCAGAAAAAGACATCAAACGAATGATGCCTTTGGTGGAAGAAACCAAAAAAGAAGGTGAGAAACTGCTGGGTCTTTCCAACGACCAGTTGCGCCAGCGCACCATTGACATCCAAAACGAAATCAATCAGAAGCTAAAACCCGTTGACGATCAACTGGCGGCTCTGCACAAACAAATTGCCGATCAGCCCGATCTCGACATCAATGAAAAGGAGGCCACCTTTAATCGCATTGATGCGATGGAAAAAGATCGCAACAAAGAGTTGGAGAAGGTGCTGATGGATGTGCTGCCAAGGGCATTTGCAATTGTGCGCGATACAGCCAGGCGCTTTAAAGAAAATGAGTACCTGGAAGTAACCGCCACCGAATTTGACCGCACGTTGTCTGCCAAGTACCCTAATGTGAAGATTGTGGGAGACAAAGCGCAGTGGCAACGCCAGTGGGTGGCAGCCGGAAACATGATTACCTGGGATATGGTACACTACGATGTACAAATTATAGGTGGCATTGCCCTTCACGAAGGCAAAGTGGCGGAGATGGCAACGGGCGAAGGCAAAACACTGGTGGCAACCTTTCCGGCATTCTTGAATGCATTATCAAAACGCGGTGTGCATGTGGTAACCGTAAACGATTATTTGGCCAGGCGCGATAGCGAGTGGATGGGTCCGATTTTTCAGTTCCACGGCATTTCGGTCGATTGCATAGATAGGCATGAGCCCAACTCCATTGCCCGCAGAGATGCCTACCGTGCCGACATCTGCTATGGTACCAATAACGAGTTCGGCTTTGACTACTTACGCGATAACATGGCGCGTGACCCCGAGGAGTTGGTGCAACGGGGCCATCACTATGCAATGGTTGATGAGGTAGACAGCGTGCTGATTGACGAGGCTCGTACGCCTTTGATCATCTCCGGGCCTGTGCCACGGGGCGATGAGCACGAGTTTTATGATTTGAAGCCACGCATCAATAAATTGGTGGAGGCGCAGAAAAAGCTAGTGAACCAATACCTCAATGATGCTAAAAAATTGATCAGCGAGGGTAACGACAAAGAGGGTGGAACTGCACTGTTTCGAGCCTACCGCGCCATGCCAAAATACAAACCGTTGATCAAGGTGCTGAGCGAAACGGGGAACAAATCCATTTTGCAGAAGACCGAAAACTTTTATTTGGCTGACAACAAGAAAGAAATGCCCGTGGCAGATGCACCGCTGTATTTTGTCATAGACGAAAAAGACAACAGTGTTGACCTGACAGAAAAAGGCATTGATTTGATCACCGGTGAAGGTGAAGACCCGCGCTTTTTTATTCTGCCCGAGATCGGTATTGAGCTGACCAAAATTGAAAATGATCTGTCGCTGGCTGAAGAACAGCGATTACAGAAAAAGGAAGAACTGATCCGCGAATACACCATCAAGTCGCAACGCATCCACAGCGTCAATCAGTTATTGAAGGCGTACACACTTTTTGAAAAAGATACCGAATACATAATCGTTGAAGGCAAGGTAAAAATTGTAGACGAGCAAACCGGCCGCGTGCTGGATGGCCGCAGGTACTCCGATGGTTTACACCAAGCCATTGAAGCAAAGGAAAACGTGAAAGTGGAAGATGCCACACAAACGTATGCGACCATCACGCTTCAGAACTACTTCCGCATGTACCACAAGTTGGCAGGTATGACGGGCACTGCCGAAACGGAAGCGGGCGAATTGTGGGACATCTATAAGCTGGACGTGGTAGTGATACCTACCAATAAACCCACTACGCGCAAAGACCAAGATGATTTGGTGTACAAAACCATGCGCGAGAAGTTTACTGCCGTCATCGATGAGATTGTAAACCTGACCACAGCAGGCAGGCCTGTGCTGGTGGGCACCACTTCTGTGGAGATTTCGGAATTGGTAAGCCGTATGCTGCAAATGAAGAAGATCAAACACAATGTGCTCAACGCAAAACAACACCAGCGCGAGGCTGAGATTGTGGCCGAAGCGGGTAAACCCGGAACGGTGACGATTGCCACCAACATGGCGGGGCGTGGTACTGACATCAAACTCACGCCCGAGTCAAGGGCTGCGGGTGGGTTGGCCATCATCGGTACCGAGCGCCACGAGTCGCGCAGGGTAGACCGGCAGTTGCGCGGCCGCTCGGGGCGCCAGGGTGACCCGGGGAGTTCTACGTTCTATGTTTCGCTGGAGGATAATTTGATGCGCTTGTTCATGCCCGAACGCATCGCCCGCATCATGGACCGTTTGGGCCTGAAAGAAGGCGAGGTGATTTCACATTCTATGGTGACCAGCTCAATCGAGCGCGCTCAAAAGAAAGTGGAAGAGAACAACTTTGGCATACGTAAACGCCTCCTGGAGTATGACAACGTGATGAACTCACAACGCGAAGTAATTTACAAGCGCAGAAAAAATGCGTTGTTTGGCGAGCGCCTCCAATTGGACATTCTCACGATGTTGTTCGATACGTGCGATGACATGGTAGCCAACGCAAAAGCGGGAGAACACTTAGAGGAGTTCAGGCTGAACGTGCTGAGCAACCTGGGCGTAGATTTTCAAGTAGGGGATGAGGAGTTCAAAAAGCTGAGCCAGCAGGCCATTACAGAACAATTGTATGAAGAGGCGCTCAAGCATTATGTTCACAAAAACAAGATGGTGGCAGAAAGAGCATGGCCGATTATCAGCGATATTTACAAGACACGCGGTGCCATCATACAGGATATTTCAGTGCCATTTAGCGATGGCACCAAACAGATTGGAGTGGCGGCCAACCTGAGGAAATGTATCGACACCAAAAATGCTGAATTGGTGAAGGCAATGGAAAAGATGATTACGTTGGCCATCATCGATCAGCAATGGAAAGAGCACCTGCGCGATATGGACGACCTGAAACAGTCGGTGCAAAATGCAGTGTACGAACAAAAAGACCCGCTGCTGATTTACAAGTTTGAGGGTTTTGAGGCATTCAAGAGATTTATTGCGAAGGTGAATCAGGAAACCGTATCATTCTTAATGAAGGCAGAGATACCCGTGCAGGATTCTGACGAAGTGCAGGAAGCCCGCACGCAAAAACGCCAGCGATTGAGCGAAAAGAAAGAGGAGTCACGCTCTTTACTGCAGGGGGGCGATGCACATCAACCAGCCCAACAACGCACGGAGGAAAAGGTAATGCCGGTGAAGTCTGAAAAGCTCGCCAATCGAAACGACAAAGTAACGGTACAGTATGCAGATGGCCGGGTGATGAAGGACGTTAAGTACAAAAAAGTAGAAGACGATATCAAAGCAGGACGATGTATTGTAATTGAGGGATGATGCCTTAGTGTATGAATACACAACTGAGAAGTAAAAATGAAGAGGCAATTTGCAGGCATTGTGTATTCTTTTGTCTGACTTTTTGTTTTTGTTTTTTATTGCTCACATCCAGCCAAGCCCAAAAATCAACTAAATCTTATTTCGAAGATTTATCACCTTACAGGCCCAACGTAGTGCCTGAGAATTCAACCAAGAAGGATACCGCTGGCAGCGTGAAACAACAAGACATTATCGCGCCCCGATACCATGTCAATGAAAAGATCGACTATGTACTTGACAGTATCGATCGATTTAACATTACCCGTAAATTTGTTGACGGATACACGATTCAGATTTATTCGGGGCAAAAAAGAGACGAGGCGCTGAACGCACAAAAGCGTCTGGTAGAGCAGAGCCCGCAGTACGTGGCCGGCATCGAATACCAGCAGCCTAAGTTCCGCGTCACTGTTGGTAAGTATTTTACGCGCATCGAAGCGCAAAAAGATTTGTTGGCACTCAAGCGGATTTTCAGCACGGCAAGCCTGGTTCCTGAACGGATTATGATCAAGTGACATGTCTTTGTTATTGACCATTCAACAACTTTCTGAACAGTACGCGCAAGAGGTAGTATCCATTCGCAGGCATTTGCACGCTCACCCAGAATTGTCGTATCAAGAGTTTAACACCGCGGAATTCATCGCACAGCAACTGAGGACGATCGGGCTGGAGCCGCAAAAAGGTATTGCTCAAACCGGGGTGGTGGTTTTGATTGAGGGCAAAAATCCATCCAAAAAAACTGTGGCGTTACGCGCGGATATCGATGCACTGCCGATCACTGAAGCAAATGAAGTAGGCTACAAATCCCAAAATACGGGTGTGATGCACGCATGCGGCCATGATGTGCACACCGCTTCGTTATTGGGCACCGCAAAAATATTGAACGAAACAAAGCTGAGATGGGAAGGGTCGGTGAAACTGATTTTCCAGCCGGGCGAGGAAAAGAATCCCGGAGGCGCATCCATCATGATCAAAGAGGGCGTGCTGCAAAACCCTGCTCCTGCATCCATCATCGGGCAACATGTGTTTCCATTGCTGCCCGTTGGTAAAATTGGTTTCCGTGAAGGAAAATACATGGCCAGCAGCGATGAAATTTATTTGAAGGTGGTTGGCAAAGGTGGCCACGGTGCCGCCCCGGAATTAACCGTTGACCCCGTAGTGATTGCCTCGCATATCATCATCGCGTTGCAACAGGTGATCAGCCGCAACGCCAGCCCCAAACAGCCCACTGTGCTCACATTTGGGAAGATTACGGCCATGGGTGCCACCAACATCATACCCGATGAGGTGAACATCGCAGGTACTTTCCGTGCATTGGATGAAACATGGCGTAACGAAGGCCTGAAAAAGATCAGGAAAATGGCCGAGAGCGTTGCCGATGGTATGGGCGGCAGGTGTGAAGTAAACATTCACCGCGGTTACCCGTATCTGGAAAACAACCCTGATCTCACGCGTTGCATCCGCCAGGCGGCTGAAGAATATGTAGGAAAAGAAAATGTAGTAGATATTGATTTAACATTGGGCTCGGAAGACTTTGCTTACTATTCGCAAATCATTCCAGCTTCATTTTATCGTTTGGGCACACGCAACGAATCCAAAGGAATCACCTCTTACGTCCACACGCCTACATTCAACATCGATGAAGATGCCCTTACAATTGGCCCGGGCCTGATGGCTTGGATGGCACTTCATGAGTTGATGAGATGAAGCAGATGAAGTCGCTCACCTGTGTTTTGTGGAGGCTGTAGCCCTGTAGCGCCTAATCTTCATAGTACGGTTTTGCGAGCCGGTAATAGCGCACCGATTTTCTCCTAACTTTATAGAAAATTACTCGCATGAAACAACTCATATTGGTCAGTAGCCTCGTATTTGTTGTTGGCTGCAGTTCCAAAGAGCCGGAAAATACGATCTGGAAATCGATCGAAAGGTCGCTGCAAACACAGTTTATTGCAATAGCCGATGGCGATACCATTCGTTTGCCGGAGGGCCACTTCATGTTCACCAAAAGCCTGACCATAGACGGTAAAAAGGGTGTGGTGATCATCGGCAAAGGCATGGACAAAACGATCTTGAGTTGGAAGAACCAAACCGAAGGCGCACAGGGGCTGCACGTGAGCAACAGCGCCAACTTGGTGTTGCAGGATTTTTCAGTTGAAGATGCCAAAGGTGACAACCTGAAGGTGAACGACACCCACGGGTTGGTGCTGCGCAGAATTCGGTCTGCCTGGCCCGAAGGGCCAAAAACTGAGAACGGTGCGTATGCCTTGTATCCGGTGCTGTGCAAAAACGTGTTGATCGAAGAATGCGTGGCAATGGGCAGCTCTGATGCCGGCATTTACGTAGGGCAGTCTGATTCGGTGATCATTCGGAATAACAAAGCTTACTGGAATGTGGCAGGCATTGAAGCCGAGAACTCAAAGTACGTAGAAATATACGGCAACGAGGCATACGAAAACACAGGAGGCCTGCTGGTGTTTGATTTGCCGGGCCTCACCAAGTACGGGCATTCCACCAAAGTGTACGACAACAATATCCACGATAACAATCACGAAAACTTTGCACAGAAAGGAAATATTGTTGCAAGCATACCACCCGGCTCCGGCATGATGGTGTTGGCCACCCACAATATAGAAGTGTACAACAATATCGTTTCGGACAACCGCTCGGTGGGGGTGGCAATTGTGAGCTATGAACTGGTAGCAGCACTTAGCGAGGGAGAACAGCAAAAGGTAAATGCCATCGGTGGCGTGCAGACGGTGAACAACCGGTTTAGAGAAGATACACTGTACAACGCCTTCCCCTATGATGTAACGGTTAGGAACAATAAGTTTTCCAATAGCCACTGGTTTCCTACCCTGCAAAGTGATATTGGTAAACTGCTGCTGATGCAGTCTTTCTTGAATCCACCCGATGTGCTGTTTGATGGAATAGAAAACCCGAAACAAAAAAGCCGCAATATCTGCATTCGCGACAATGGTGATATTATTTTCATCAATTTGGATGCCGCCAATGAATTCAAGTCACTTTCCAAAGATGTTACGCCCTTTATGTGTGAAAATCCAATGGCCTTTTTAAGATGAAACTGCTGGCTTTATTGGTGTGTGCCTGCCTGCTCGGTTGCCAACAGAGGCAATCGCAAGTGGTGGTGCCAGAGGAAGAAAGCATTGCCCGCCCGGCAGTATTGTCAATCGGCTTATCCAAGCTTTCTGACTATCATTTTTTTGAGGGCGATTTGAAAAATCTGGAGCCTGTAGCCGAGGTTCATCCCTATTCTCTCAACTCAGCACTATTCAGCGATTATGCGTTCAAAAAGCGTTTTGTGTTTGTGCCCAAGGGTAAGTCGATCCGATATCACGCCAGTGATGTGTTGGAGTTTCCTGAGGGCAGCGTGTTGATCAAAAACTTTTATTATCCTATTCATTTTCAAAATCCGGAAGGTGAAAAGCGCATTTTGGAAACCCGCTTGCTGCTGCTCGAGAACGGTAGTTGGAAGGCACTGCCTTACATTTGGAATGATGAGCAGACGGAAGCCTACCTGGATGTGGCCGGCAGGTCAATCGCTGTCAATTGGAATCATTATGATGGTGAAAGGCGTGAGGTGAATTATTCAATCCCCAATATGAATCAATGTAAAGGGTGCCACTTGCGTGGAGATAAGGTGATGCCGATTGGTCCATCTGCACGCCAACTGAATCATGCAAAGAAAGAGGAAAATGTATTGGTTGAATGGGAGAGCATTGGGTTGCTGAAGGGGCTTCCACCCATCGAGCATGTTCCGCGCCTGGCATCGTACGATGACGCACAACAATCGGTGGCTGCGCGTGCACGTGCCTGGCTTGAAATCAACTGCGCCCACTGCCATCGCGCAGATGGCCCTGCAAAAACAAGTGGGCTCCATTTGCTGGCAGATATTAGTGACACCCATGTGCTGGGGGTGGGCAAGGCTCCCATCGCTGCGGGCAAAGGTTCAGGAGGGAGGCTTTACTCCATTGTGCCGGGCAAGCCTGATCAATCCATATTGCAGTATCGAATTGAATCCACGCACCCGGGTACGATGATGCCGGAGCTGGGCCGCAAACTGGTGCATTCCGAAGGCGTGGCCTTAGTGAGGCAGTGGATTTTGGAAATGCATGACGGAATCCGGGCCTCCAACGACAAAAGCAAATGCAAACCTGTTGACCGGGCGCGATGTACGGATGAGTTCAGCAGACAGGATCAGCGCATTGGGGTTGCACCTAGATTTTACTCAGATCTAAAGTAAAGGCATCAGGAAAATCCTTTTTGAGGTTCCCGAGAGTGTTTTCGGCTTTTGCACGAGAGGAAAAACCGCTGAGCAATGGGCTGTAGAACTTTACTCCGTTGATGATCTTCACCTGCACCAGCGTGCGTTTTTTGTATTTCCGCGATAAGTTGTTGATGATCTTTAACAAATTTGCCAGCTCCTGGTATGTACCCAGTTGAATGCCGAAACCTTTCGGGTCAATCCGCGAGATCCTCATATCGTAAACTTCGCGATCGTCTACGGTAACGTTTTCTTGCATCACGGGCAACACGTCACCCTTTCCATTGCCGGCATTTACCACCTCAATTTTTACGTCCGCAATACCTTGGTTGAAGAAGCCGAGTTTTTCTGCCGCTGCCTTTGAGACATCGAGTATCCTGCCTTCCACAAAAGGCCCGCGATCGTTAACTTCCAAAACCACCGACACGTTGTTGGCTAAGTTCGTCACTCTGATTTTAGTGCCAAACGGCAATGTCTTATGTGCGGCCTTCATTTTTGACCCTCGGTATTTTTCTCCGCTGGCGGTGGGGCTGCCCTCAAACTTATCGGCATAGTACGAGGCCTTACCGGTCTGCACTTGGGCAAAACCCAAAGAGGCAACTACACATAAGCATGTAAACAAAGCAAACCGGATCATACTACGATCTTTGATTCCATGTAAAGTTATGAATTTTGAAACACTTGGGTGTAATCGATTGGCGCGGCACGGGCAACATCACATCACATCACATCACATCACAATCGCAATCTCTTCCATCTTGGGTCAATGCGCACGATCCTAGCTTCGGTCTCTTACCCGGCCGATAACATGCTCGACCATTTACACCGGACAGCTTCTACACAGGGCTGTTTTAGCGATGGGCGAAGGCAAGATTGCTGCTTGAGGCGGGTTAGCGATGCTTTGGTTGGGTTTACCTGAAAGGCATCGAAGAATAGCACCGTGCTGTTGCTGATCAGTAAACCACATGATTGAAAAAACATTTGGTGATAATTGACAAATTTGCCTTGATGCGTTTTTGGCAGATGGAGCGAATTCCCATCGATTTGTAGCAATTGTCAATATACAGGCCTGCATTTTTGAAGGCCGATCTCTGAAAACGGCATGGTACCCGCTGAAGCGAACTTGCCCGGCATGATTGACATGATTGATTGGGCCAGCGGAGCGCCAAGCGCCCCGAAGTCAGGGGGTGCACAGCGGGCAACGCAGCAGATTCTTTGGGTTCCGCCACCGCCTCACATCAGCGGGGCAAAGGCATTTCTTTTGAACTGAACTTGCCCAACCATATATTAGCATCCTTTAACACGACAAGACCGCGAGAGAATGAGAATACAGGAAGTGCTCAGCCCAGCTGACAAAAAGGAGTTTTTGCAATTTCCCCTATCGATTTACAAGGGCTCACCGGCCTGGATTCAACCTCTGAATCAGGATGTTGAATCAGTATTTGACCCACTCAAGAACAGAACGTTCAAGTTTGGAGAATGCACACGTTGGCTGCTAAAAAATGACCAAGGCATAACGATTGGCAGGATTGCTGCTTTCGTCAATCAAAAGAACGCAACCAAGGGAAATGCTCAGCCCACCGGGGGTGTTGGTTTTTTTGAATGCGTCAATGACAGAGAGGCTGCGTTTTTCATGTTTGACCATTGCAAGCAATGGCTCCGGCAGCGGGGCATGGAAGCCATGGACGGCCCGATCAACTTTGGTTCGCGCGATAGGTGGTGGGGTTTGCTGGTAGACGGATTTGAGCATGAACCCAATTATCAGTGCAACTACAACCCGCCTTATTATCGGGATTTGTTCGAAGCGTACGGGTTCAGGGAATATTTTAAACAGTTCACCTACGCGCGCAAAACCATGGAGCCACTTTCGCCCAAGTTGGCAAGTAAGGCTTTAATCATCGGCAACCACCCTGATTACGAGTTTAGAAACCTGCGCAAAGATGAGATCCCCAAATTGGGCGAGTACATTCGTGAAGTGTACAACAAGGCGTGGGCAAACCGCGCAGAAAATCCTGAAATCAACTCGCAGCAAGCTGCCCTCATCGTTCAACAAATGAAACCCATTTTAGACCATAAACTGCTGTTCTTTGGCTTTTACAAGGGCACGCCTGTCGGGTTCTTTCTTTCGTTACCGGAGATCAATCAGATTTTTCGATTTGTCAATGGAAATTTGAATTGGTGGGGAAAACTTAAATTTGTTTTTTACCGCTGGCGCAAGGTGAACACCAAAGCGTTTGGGATTTTGTTTGGCGTGGTGCCCGAGCACCAAGGCAAGGGGGTAGACGGTGCCATGATTGATGCCGCCCGTAAACTGTGGCATGGCGACTACAAGCGTTATGAAGATTACGAAATGAACTGGATTGGAGATTTCAATCCCAAAATGATTAACGTGGTGGAGCAAGTCGGTGGCTATGTGTCTAAAACACACATCACCTACCGAAAACTATTTGATGAAACAAAGCCGTTTAAGCGGCATCCTATTTTGAAATGAAAATGACCGATCAGCCCGAAGAGCAGGAAGAAACCAAGTCGAGTTTCTTATTGAAGAACCTGGCCAAAGGGCTGGCGTGGTTTGCCGTGATCATCGCGATATTTATTGCGATGGAGGGCTACATTCAAGCAAATTTTAAAGAGCATATCGACTCGATTCGCGACAATCCGGGCGTTCTTTACGGAATCTATACCCTATCTGAATTGGTTTTTGGCATACTGCCGCCAGAGTTGTTTATGATGATTTGGATATTGGACAACATCGACCTCTCAGGCTTTATCACCAACCTGGCCATACTTACAGTGATTTCGTACGGTGCGGGTGTGGTGGGTTACTATGTGGGGAAGGTTTTTTCCAAAACAAAGTTGTACCAAACCCGCATCCGCGAAAAATACTTGAAACAATATGAGGGAAAGTTGAAGACCTTTGGCGGATACTTGGTATTTGTGGGTGCAGTTACCCCGGTGCCCTTTTCGGCTACCTGCATGCTGGCCGGCTCGGTCAATCTGGACATCCGTTATTTTTTGCTCATTTGTATTCCAGGCGTTTTTCGCTTCGCCTTTTATGGGTGGCTGGTTTGGATTTCAGGCAGCCAAAACATTTTTGATTTTATTAAGCACCTCTTTATTCCAAATTGAAATATTAGGTAACGATACCCTAATATTTCAATTGGTAAGGAGAGTCGTCAACATAACTTAGCCGAAAATCTGCCAGCTTATGAAGCCAGAGCGTTCTAAAAAAAGATGCTGTCTCAAAAGCCCATTTTTTGATGAATCGCCTTCGAATTTGAATCAAAAACAAAGAAAAAAATGAAGAGGCTGCCCTTTTGAGACAGCCTCTTTTTCTAACTCAAAATTGACTAATACTTAATACTAGAGTCCACATAGAAGTCTGCCCGTACGAAATGGATTGCTAAAAGAAACAAACATCCAGGCTACGGCTATTGTGCAGTAACCCCCATTGCAGTTCCTTGGTTCATGCAGTTGAATGCCCCACCTTGCAAATTTTCAAGTTTTTGTTGGTTAAGCTTTTTCGTAGTTTATTTGGAAATCAAAAATTGGAAATCATTCAACATTTCAAAACTTTAATGTCTTTTTGTTTGCTGTAACCCGAATTTTAGTAAAATTTCCGTATGCATTTTGGCCAGAACCCCTTACTTTTGCCCGGCAAATAATCAATCGTAAATTATTTGCCATGGCGCTCGATTCCAGCAAGTTCCTTTTCGAAGCATTGACCTATGATGACGTGCTTCTTGTTCCCGCTTACAGTGAAGTACTTCCGCGTGAGACCGACACTTCGGGCCACTTAACCAACAACATCAAACTCAACATCCCCGTGATTTCCGCAGCCATGGACACCGTAACCGAGGCAGATCTGGCGATCAGCATGGCATTGGAGGGCGGTTTGGGCTTTATACACAAAAACATGTCTATTGAAGCCCAAGCCAACCAAGTGAGAAAAGTGAAACGCTCGCAAAGCGGGATGATCTTAGATCCGGTTACGCTGCAAATCAACTCAACAGTGCGCGATGCAGAAAAAATCATGCGCGAGTTCAAAATTGGCGGCATACCGGTGGTAGACGAAAACGGAAAGCTTGCCGGAATCATCACCAACCGCGATTTGCGGTTTCAAAAGGAGTTGGCTACGCCCATCGAACAAATTATGACGAAAGAAAACCTCATCACGGCAAATGAGGGCATCACGCTTGAGAAAGCAGAAGTGATGTTGCAGCAATACAAAATCGAAAAGTTGCCGATTGTTAACAGAAAGGGCAAACTCATCGGTTTGATCACCTATAAAGATATTTTAAAGAAGAAGAATAAACCCAACGCCTGCAAAGACCAATTTGGACGGTTGCGCGTGGGGGCGGCCGTGGGTGTCACGCCAGACATCCTCGATCGCATTGCAGCGTTGAAGACTGCAGGTGTTGATGTGATCAGCATTGATACAGCACATGGGCACTCACGTGGTGTGATGCAGTCGGCCAAGAAAGTCAAACAAAAGTATCCCGAGCTCGAATTAGTGGTGGGTAATATCGCCACGGGCGAAGCAGCCAAAGCACTGGCCAAAGTAGGTGCAGACGCTGTAAAAGTAGGCGTGGGGCCCGGAAGCATTTGTACCACTCGCGTTGTGGCAGGGGTTGGCTTGCCACAACTCTCTGCAGTATATGAGGCCGCCAAAGCACTGAAAGGGAGCAGCACCAAATCGATAGCAGATGGAGGCATCCGTTTTTCTGGCGATGTAGTGAAAGCGCTGGCCGCTGGCGCTGATAGCGTGATGATTGGTTCGCTGTTGGCCGGCACAGAAGAAGCACCGGGCGAGGTAATCATTTACGAAGGCAGAAGATTCAAATCCTATCGTGGCATGGGTTCGCTCGAAGCAATGGAAGACGGCAGCAAAGACCGTTATTTTCAGGATGTGGAGGATGACATCAAGAAGCTGGTGCCCGAAGGAATCTCCGGAAGGGTGCCCTACAAGGGCTTGGTGAGCGAGGTGCTGTACCAGCTGGTGGGGGGCTTGCGCGCAGGCATGGGCTACTGCGGTGCCAGAAACATACAGACGCTCAAAAAATCAAAGTTTGTCAAGATTACCACTGCCGGGGTTACGGAAAGCCATCCACATGATATTTCCATCACAAGAGAGGCGCCAAATTACAGCAGGAAGTAGCACATTGGCAGTATTTCATTCGATTTCGCTTTACCCAATTTGCTATTATTGCGAAGCCGATTAGTAATTGATTGGCGACTATGTTCAAAACCAAAACCCTCGTACGCCTCACTTTCTTTGCCTCCCTAGTTGCTTGGTTCATTTTGGTGTATGCTGATATAACGGTGCTGTACAGCGATATACAAGCACTGCCGCCCGGCTTGCCGCACTGGTTGCCCCGCTTCACACTAGACCTTTATATCATAGCGCTTTTCTACTACTATAAACTCAAAGTTGAACGTGATGACAATCTCAACTTCACTGACTTACTGTGGAAAGTGTTTGCCACCGGCTTAATTGCCACTGTTGTTTCACTGGCAGTTCGCTTGCTTTTGTATCTGTTAGGCAGCACCCCGTTGGTCACCAACATTTTGTTTCTGGACTTTGTGTACCAGATCAACCTGGCACTATTTATCAACTTTTTGTTGGCCGCCTATACCGCATGGAAGCGATTGATCTTATACCAAAAGACCAAGTGGCTGATACGCGCCTGGGTGGTGTTTGAGGCGCTGCTCTTTGGAATTTTGATATATGACAGCATCCATTTTGCAATTTCCCCATCCCTTACCACGGCTGTGATTGTACTCATCAGTTTGTTGGGGCTGGCGCTTTCTGCCAACATGCGCTGGGTGGCCTACCTCAATTTCAAACAGAAGTGGACAAGCCTGTTGCTTTTGGTGCTCACTATCTTCTACTTGGTATATTTCTTTTATACGGTGCTGATCAGTTCAGGCAGCATCAGCGAGCAAACGAGTGCCTTCATACCGTTTCAAGATCACGTATTCAATATTGCGTTGATTGCATTTGTTCTCACCTACATCACATTTTCTTTTCTGGTCATTCTTTTCAACCTGCCCACATCATCAGTTTTTGAACAAAAACTTGAGGAGGTGGTAAACTTTCAGCGGATCAGCCAATCAATTCAAACGGAACAAAGTGAAGAAAGTGTGTATAATATTCTGCTCGAGAGTTCGGTGAATTCTGTTTTTGCCGATGCGGCTTGGTTGGAAATGCGCTCGACCGGGCAGGGCGGCAAGTTGTTCACCTACAACATTTCGGAGTCAGAGACACTCGGTATTAAAGGGCACTTGGAAAAGAAAAATGTAAAGGGGGTGTTGGATCAGAGCAGCGACAAAACTAAGAACCTCTCCAAGTACCTCGGGTCAATGAGGAATTCGAGGTTTCGGTCATTGTTATCTTTTCCGATTATTGTAAAAGAAGAGAATATTGGCACGCTGGCCTTGCTCAAGGAAGTGCCGGATGGATTCAATAAGGAAATGACCCGTATTGTGTCAACGTTTGCCAACCAAGCCGGTATTTCCATCGAAAATTTCAGGTTGCTGGAGGAGGCTTTTCAAAATGCCCGTTACAAAGAAGAGTTAAAAATTGCCAAAACGGTGCAGCGCAGTTTGCTTCCCAATAAACTGGAGCAAGACAGCGATTTTGAAATTGCAGCTTTCTCTGAGTCGGCCGATGAAGTGGGTGGAGACTATTATGACACGTTGCGCATCAACGACCACGAGGTTGCGCTCATCATCGCTGACGTCTCTGGTAAAGGTACTACAGCTGCCTTTCACATGTCACAAATGAAGGGTATATTCCATAGCCTGGCGCAACAGGCACCCAACCCGCGCGACTTTATGAGCAAAGCCAACCGCGCGCTGATCTACTGTTTAGAGCGCGGCTCCTTTATTTCTGCTACGTATTTTGTGATTGATACACAGACAAAAACCATCCACTACGCACGCGCAGGCCACTGCCCCGTGCTGCTGTACCGTGCATCCACAGGCACGGCAGCGTTTCTCAAAGATAAGGGCACAGCACTCGGTATGGTGCGCAGCCATGACTATCACAACTATGTGGAACATCACTCAGTTCAATACCAACCCGGAGACGTGATGTTGCTCTATACCGATGGCATTACAGAGTCTAAAAACCGAAAAGGGGAAGAGTTTGGCGGTGAACGGTTAATCAGAGTGATACAGGAAAATGCAACAAAAAGTTCACGCGAGATTGAAGAAAGCGTTATCAAAAGTCTATATGATTTCTCAGGTTCAGACGAAATTAATGACGACTATACCGCAATGACTGTGAAATTTAAGTAAGGTAGAACCAAATGAATTAAAAACCGTTTCATTCACATGGTACACATCAAACGAGTACAAGAAAACGGAGCAGACATTTTAGCCATTATTGGCGAAATTGACGCTAGCTCCTCAATCGAGTTGGATTTGGCCATTGCCAAAAGCGTGGGGGAGGGCTACAGAAAAATACTGGTCAATTGTTCCGCACTCGAATATATTTCTTCGGCCGGTTTGGGTGTGTTTATGAGCTATATAGAAGAACTGCGCGACAAAAATGTAGTGTTTGTGCTGTATGCATTGAAAGAAAAAGTGCTGAATACGTTTAGTATTTTGGGCCTGGCAGACTTGTTGAAAATTGCAGGTAACAAAGAGGAGGCGATGAAGTTGGCAAATGAGCTATCAGTATAAAATCGGTTGCAGCCTGCATAATTTAAAGGGTGTACGTGAGTTTATTCGTACGTCTTTGCGGCAGTATAACATTTCTGATTTAGAAATGGGCGCAATCGTATTGGCCATGGACGAGATGTGCTCCAACCTGATGATACATGCCCACCATTGCAACCCCGATCACTTGATTCAAATACGCATCGTGGCAAACGATCCGCATAAACTGATTTTTGAAATTGTCGATGATGGTATGATGTTCGATATCAATCATTTTGCCGAGCCCGACATCAGCAACCTGGTGCATGAAAAAAGGAAGGGTGGCCTGGGCATTCGGTTGGTGAAAACTATCATGGACAAGATCGAGTACAAAAGGGAGGGCGACAAAAATGTGTGTCGCCTGTTTAAAACTGTATAGTTCGGGCCACTTGCACTTTGTGTGAAGGAGTCATCTTTGAACATTTTCGGAAATTCGGCTATGATGCACTTTTGTCAGTGCTTACCGTTGCTGTCCTTACCGCCCTCCCGGCAGAGCCGGTCACACTTTGCAGGCAGCCTCACCCATACATGATCTGCCATGAAGTCAGCTGATCCTAAAAATGGTTGAGGTTTCAATGGTGCTGTCGCTGGTTCGCGTGGCTTCGCATTTACCGAGTAATTCAAATGGCATATACTTGATAAATTCATCGAGGTTGGTGAAATATTCGACCCCGTATTTTTGTGTACCCTTGTAAAACACCTGGTTAACGATCAGATATTTGTTTTGAAAGTTCTCACGCAATACTTCTATGATGTGATTCAAATCGGGTAAGATATACCACACAATTTCAGCCCACAACACACAATCGACATGCCGATACTTGAGCAGATCGGTGTTGATGTTCGCCACCTCAAAATTTAGATGGGGAAAAAGAATCTTTGCTTTTTCGATGGCCACGCTCGAAATATCTACACTCACCGGTGTAATGCCGGTTTCTTCGCGAATCCAGTTTGCGTAATAACCGAGGCCACAGCCACATTCCAATATGCTGCGGATACCGAAATTTTCGATGTGAATAATGCCTGCAGAGCGCGAATACCGATTGGGCTGCTGAGACTGCATCCAGGGATCGTCAAACCTGGTATACATTTCGTCAAACTTTGCGATCAACTTCCCGTCTTTGATAACATAGTCGTGGTAGCTTTCCATGGCAAAAAGAATCTGTTTGGTTGGGTGTCAAATTCAATAACAAAGTAAAGATACGTAATAAAAGTTTGATCAGTTTGGCCAAAGTGCTGAAGGTTCATTACAGCGTCTCGCCACAGTATTCATACTTTGATGGTGCGTATTGCCAACACGTTAACCGGGCCAATCATGCCGGACTGAACGACCGATTTTACCCGTTACTTCCTTTTAAACAGCGGCACGGTGCTGCAGGGTTCGCCAAACATGATGCTCGCGGCTATTTTGCGCAGTTGAAGGGTGGCTTCTGCGTACACTGCTGTAGGCACATTCACTTTGCTGCATCCCTTGATGACGACCTTCGTGCCCTGAAAGCGTTGCCAATTGATCCGGCTGAGTGACTGACGGAACAAAAATATTTCCAGATCTTCTCTGTTGCCGATCAATACTTGCTCGGCAAACGGCTCGGCATGTACGCATGCGAGCATGAAAGCCCATGTGGGTATGATGGCGTCTGCTGTGCAGTTGATCGCCAGGTGTTTCCCCTCATATTGCTTCCAGTTGTGCTGCTTCACAAATTCACGAAAGTCTTTCTCTTTTAATACCAGATCTTCAAACAGCCAGGGTTTGATGTCAAGTTCGGCACGCTCACCACCGGTGTAATACTCTTCTAAATCGAAAGTAACCAATGCGCTGCCGGCCACCCGGTTAATAATGGGCGTGTCGTTGGTAGTAAAATCAGTATTCATAGCTTTTCTTGCCAAACATCAAATTGCCGGTATTGGTTTGCGTATCATAAAATCTTTGAGGTAGAAAGGCTCAAACAGGGGCATATTTTCAAACTGCCGGGTATTGAATTTTTGAAATGCCCACGTACCCATGTATTCGGCCAACGGGTATACCCCTTCTACAAAACGCGCGTTGATGTGCCGGATGATATCTTTGCATTTGGCGGCACCATCACCAAAAAAGTAGATTTCACCCTGTGCAAGACGGCTCGCATAGCTATCGCCATCAATTACTTTTGCTTCGGTTTTTTCAACCACTTCTTTTTTGGCGGTGGCCAGCAAACAATAAACTTCCATTCTGCGGGCGTCCAGCATAGGGCATAAAAGTGCACCCTCCCGGCAAGGGTAATTTTCTACAAACTGCCAAACCAGTAATTCCAACGTGTGTATGGAAACCAAAGGGACAGACAGCGCATAACAGATGCCTTTGGCAGTGGCTATGCCAATGCGCAGGCCGGTGTAGGAGCCCGGGCCGGCCGCTACTGCCACAGCCCGCAAATCGCGAATAGTATATGGTGTAGATTTTATTGCTTCATCAATGAGCACTGCCAATTGCGAGGCAGTGGACTGCGCAGTACGTGATTCCCGTTTTGCCAACAACATACCGTTTTGATGTAATGCCACGGAACAAAACAGGGTTGAGGTTTCTAAACTGAGGATGAGTGCCATTAACGAGGCGCAAGTATTTTCTGATAGGCTTCCGCATCAGCCAGTATCTTTCTGGCCGCCTGCATCTCTTTGTCGCGATGCAACGACACCAACGCCTGGCCTTCTGCCAATTGCAGGTGGAAGCCAATTTCTTCTTCCAACAGTGGTGCAATCTCCGATTTTAGACGCAAAAGGTCTGTGTTGCGGTATTGAGTGATTTTGCCCTGTAACTCTGCCAGGGGTTGCTTCAAATCATCGTAGTAGCGCTCGCTTTTTGCGAAAGCCACCAATTCTTGTGTTCTCTTTTCCAGGTCAGACTCGTATGTGAAGCGCTTCTCTTTTACCCACAAAACAAACTTGTTGTAGGCTGCATCTGAAAGCCTGAAATCTTGCACTGCAATATTTGAATTTTCGGCACAAAACAGAGTGGCATATTCAAACAGCAAGCCTGAGTTGGCAAGTTCTACTGTTGCTGTTGCATATTCTGCCGAAGGGATGGCAACATCCGGATCTAAGCCTCCACCATCAAAAACCTTGCGCCCACCCTTGGTGCTAAACTCGCGTTTCAGCGAATCGGCAATCCGCTCAACCGTGCCATTGCTTTTGCGGTGTGCGTAATCTAACGCTTGAATGCAGCGCCCGCTGGGGATGTAATACTTGGCGGTAGTTACTTTCAACTGCGCGTTGTATGCCAATTGCCGGGTAGTTTGTACCAACCCTTTACCAAATGTTTTTTGCCCCACCAGCACGGCACGGTCATAATCTTGAAGCGCACCGGCAACAATTTCAGATGCTGAGGCAGTCCTTCCGCTGGTGAGTACGGCAACGGGCATTTCCAAATCGAGGGGTGTGTTGAGGGTGGTGTAAAGTTTATTCCAATCAGGGGATTTGCCTTTGGTGGAAACCACTTCTCTGCCTTTGGGCAAAAATAAATTGGCAATGTTGATGGCCTCAAACAAGGAGCCGCCCATGTTGGCACGCAAATCTAAAATCAATTGCCGCGCCCCCATTTTTTTCAGTTTGTCCAACGCCTCTTCTACTTCTTTGGCAGCGCCAGTAGTAAATTCATCCAATTTGATGTACCCAACGTTTCCTTCCAGCAGGGTACTGTGGGTAATGTTACTGATTTTGATCCGCTCGCGCATGAGTTTCACCTTAATCAGATCTTTGAGTTGGCCGCGCCTGAGCACCAGCGATACTTCGGTGCCGGGCTTACCCTTGAGCAGTGCACTTACCGCAGGGGTGGGTTTGCCCTCCACATTTTTCCCGTCTATTTCTACAAACTCGTCACCCACGCGTAGCCCCGCGCGGTGGGCCGGAAATCCTTTGTAGGGAACGGTAATAACCGTTTTGTTATTGACAATGCCAATGAGTGCGCCCACACCTGCATATTGCCCGGTGGTTTGAATCGAAAAGGCTTCGCGGTTTTCTTCAGGTATATAGTCAGTGTAGGGATCTAACTGTTCCAGCATGCCGTTGATGCCGGTCTCAATGAGTTTTTTCGGATCTACCTCGTCTACATAGTGCGTATTCACTTCTTTGAAAAGCGAGGCAAAAATGTCCAGGTTCTTGGCGATGTCGAAATATTTTTCGGCTGGCGGAGCCAACGCAATGGCCAGGCCGGCTGCTGCAATCACCATCAGTATTTTAATCTTTCTGCTCACAGCGAATTCAGTTTTTGTAATGCCAACAGCATCTGCCGATGGATGATGTCGGACGTCAAAATTTCCTTGGGCGTATAAATATAGGCAATCACCCAGTTTTTTTTGTTCCCCAGCTCGTGCTTTTGCAATCGATAGCTTTCGCGGATGCGCCTTTTGATCAGGTTGCGATCCACCGCTTTTTTGAATGTGCGTGCCGAAACGGAAATCAGGACTTGGTGAGGGGCGGTGGCCGTGTGTTTTGCGTGGTACACAACTTTGAACGGGTACAAATAAAAATGGGAACCCTTTGCGAAGAGTTCCTCAATTTGCTTTTTGCTAGAAAGCCGTTCTTCTTTTTTGAAGGTGAACTTCATACCTCAGCCTTTGTTGGTGCAGGTTGGCTCTGCCCGTTTCGCTCAGGTAGAGGGCAAACGTTATTTTCTTGCGCGCGACTTGGCCGTGCCTTCGTCAGAAACAGTCAGCTTTTTTCTGCCGTTTTTTCTGCGGTTAGCCAAAACCCTGCGCC
>DHLV01000172.1 GCA_002405445.1 Flammeovirgaceae bacterium UBA4659
AACATCCAGCTTTTTAGCTCTTCCATTGTTGCGAGCAATGGAAGTAATGAGGGGTGTACCTGTTTGTAGGGTGTCCGTTTTTTTAAACGCGCGGCTATTTCGGCAAAAAGCTGTTGATAGGGAATCGATCCGGCAGATGCAATAAAGCGCTCCCCGTTCAAATCATTTGATAGCAAATGAATAATAATTGATGTAACATCTTGCACATCAACATAATTGGCGATACCCGGTGGAAAAAATCTTTGCTCGCGCCAAACATATTCAAATATTTTTGCGCTGCTGCGGTTCCAGTCAACAGGTGCCAAGATGAGCGAAGGATTGACGATAGAAGCGACAAGGCCTTCTTCGATGCCCCGATGAATCTCCAATTCGGCAAAGTATTTAGATTTGGCGTAATCTGAGTTCAGCGGCCCATCTGTCCACTGGGCATTCTCATCGATGATCTCATGCTGGTTCTTCCTTCCCAGGGCAGCCACTGAACTCACGTGAACCAACTTGGGTATGCCCATCATCAAACACGCGTCCACTACGTTCTTTGTACCTTTTACGTTCACATTGAAAATCTCTTTGCTTCGTCTGGGGTTGAACGAAACAAATGCTGCTGCATGAACGACTGCGCTTACGCCCGCCAAACTGCGGGCCAGCGCCACAGTGTCTTGCACATCAGCAAACTGCCAGCGCAGGTTTGGATGTTGCAGATCTGTTGCTGCTTCGTGTCGCCTTAATCCCACTACTGCATGCCCTTCTCTCAGAAGTCGCTGTACGACAAAAGACCCAAGCAAACCAGATGCGCCTGTCACTGCAATCATAATTGGTTGTTGAGTAATGGTAGGTGCAGTGCTTTTTGGAAGTATTTGTTTGTACGGTTTTCAAAAATAAAACGGGCTTGCAGCAGATTATGACAATCGGTACCCAAAAATTCCACCCATCCCTTATCGATTAATTGGTATGCCATTTTTTGCACAGGGCGCGAATAATATCCCATAATGGAAAGCACATTGATTTGAAAAACTACGCCCCGGTTTCTGAGGTCTTCGGCCTTTGCCAGCGTCATGTACTCATACCGCTCGGGATGTACCAACATCAGTTGGTAACCCTTTGACGTTGCCTGAAAGATAAAATTTTTGATTTGCAACGGTTCGCTCAGGAAATTTGTCTCAAACAGCAGGTACCTCTTTCCGAACGTCAATATTTCTTCTGACCGGGCCACCTTGTGCATGAGTGCCTCATCGAGGTGGTACTCTGCTGCAGCCTGCATTTCAACCGATAAACCTTCGGTTGCAATTGCTTGTTGCAGTTCAGAAAGCTTCGACCTGATGCCGTCCGGATCATTTCGGTACAAATCGCTCATGATGTGCGGAGTGGTAATGAATTTTTCATACCCCATTGTGCGCAATATCTTGAGCATGGCAATCGACTCTTCCAAACTTTGAGAACCATCATCTATGCCTGCCAAAAGGTGCGAGTGTATGTCTACCCGCAGAGGGTTGGCAAAAGGTGTTTGTTGTCTACTGAAAAATGAAAACACGATTAGCGAAAAAGATTTTTCCAAAATGACTTTCTTTTTGGCGGTTCTTCATAGTACCCGTAGCCGTAGGTCTTTGTTGAACTTGGTTGTGCATTCAGCACGACCGAAAGTGATGTCAAATGGTGTAGTTTTTCGATACGTGTGATGTTAGTCAAGAAATCGCGTTTAGAATAATTCGCGCGAACAACGTATATCGAAAGGTCTGAGCGCTTCATGGCCATAATGCCGTCTGTCACCAACCCTACCGGAGGCGTATCGATCACCACATAGTCGTACATCGACCTTAAATCCATCAACATTTGGGTGAACTCACCGTTGAGCAACAGTTCAGAAGGATTAGGCGGGTGTGGCCCGGCAGGTATAAAATCGAGATTCTCCAAATTGGTGGGTTGTATACACTCTTGCAACTGATTTCGTTGGATCAAAATGGTGCTTACGCCTTTGGCAGGATCGGAAGCATGAATGGATGAAACCGACTTTTGCTTCCGCATGTCTAAATCAACCAATACAACTTTCTTCCTGGACATGGCAAGCACAGCGCCCAGATTGGCTGCGAGAAATGATTTGCCCTCGCCCGATATGGTTGAACTGATGGTAATGACCCGTTTGTTGCCTACCGAGGTAAAAAAATCTAAGTTGGTGCGCAGCGTTCGAATGGACTCGCTTACGACTGATTTTGGATTTTCACTCACATGAAATGCAGCCTCTGTTACTCTTTTTGACATCGGGATCACACCAAGGATCGGTAGCCCTATTGCCCTTTCAATTTCTTTTACGCTGGTAATCTTGTTCGTTAGCAAATAAGAAATCCCCACAAAAAAGAAGTTGAGCATTAAACTTGCAGCGAACCCGATCGCCAGAATAAGGTATTTTTTTGGTGAAATGGGCTGCACAGGCATGGTGGCTGAAGACAAGATTTTGAAGTCTGGTGTATTGCCTGCCTGGGCAATCTCAAACTGCGCTTTACTTTGCATCATGGAGAGATAGAATTCTTCATACAACTTGTAGAAACGTTGATTCTTTGAGAACTCGGTACTTTTGTCCGGCATCGTGGCAAACTCCTGCTCTAACTTTCGTTTTTGCTGTGCCATTTCAGCCAGCGACTTTAGCCAGTCGCGTTTGAGCTGTGTAAAAATTCCGAATACCTCTTCGCGTAAAGCAGACAGTTCTTTCTGCTTTTGCTTGTAGGCGAAGGTACTTTCATTGTAAGCGAGAGAAAGTTTTTCGCTTTCGTGCTGTATTCGTGTTAAGTCATCTAACTTTCGATTGAGTAATTCCGGTAAAAACCCTCTGGTATTGAAACTCTGATTAGATTTGTTAGCGGTAAGTTCCCCCATTAACTCATCTAGTTGCGTAACTTTTTTTGATAGAATGAAACGTTGTGAGTCTACGTGGTTGATGGCGATGATTGTTCTTTTTAAATCCTGATCCAGATCGCTACTTTTGTTTTGCAATGTGAACGTCTCGAAGTAGTTCTCAAAACTCTGCATTTTCTTTTCAACTTGTGCCAATTCATCGTTGAGCCATTTGATTTTTTGCTTGTTGGCCAGATTCTTTTGTTCGCTGCTGTATTGAATGTAAAGCGAATCAATTTTGTTAACAATGTCGTAAGCCTTTAGGGCGTTATTGTCTGTAAATGATACGCTGATGGTGTTCGCATTGAAGTTCAACGGCATCACCTCTGTGTTACTGGCCAGGTAGGATACTAAATTTGCCCTGCTGTTGATTACGAAATAATAGTCATTCGAGTCATCTTCGCGGTATAACCGCGTGATGTCAAACTTGAGAACTGCGTCAGCCATGCGCAGCGCTTGGCCAAACGTGCCCCTTACCGGATCACCGTCTTCCCCCAGCTTGATCTCAAATTCGCGATCATTCAAAAACGCAAAAAAGATGGGCTGGTCAACGAGTTGAACCGGCACTGATTGATACGAAACTTTGAAGGGCGACTGTTTATATAATTCATTCTTCAAAACATTTCCGATGCTGTAGTAGCTGACCCATATATCGAGCGAGTCAATGACGCGGTTTAAGAAAATCTTTGATTTGATTTGTTCAATTTCACCGGAGATCATGTTGCGGTTTTGGTCTTCCACAAGGGTTTTTATGCCCAATTCGGTGGCGTCCTCTTTCACATCCAGTTTCATCTCCGAATCAGACTGATAAACGTCTTTCGTGTACCGTATGGTGAGGTAAGCCAACAAGTTGCAGGCCGCAAAGATTAGTGCGATCCACCACCGGTGCTTGACAACTACCGATTTCAATTTGTCCCAGTCGATAGGGTCAATTGATTGGCTATCTGGTGTGGTTGCGTTCACGGCTACTTGAGTGTGCGAATTAATACAATTAAGGTCGTAAGGCTTACCACCAGACTTACCACGATAAAGTTATCGCGCAACCCTTCCACCAAAGGTCTTCGGATGGGTTCTACGTAAATGATGTCGCCCGGCTCTACCAACATGTTGCTTTTACGGTAGCCTTCGATCGTGCTAAAATCCAATTGATATACACGTTCATGTCGAATCAACTTGATGTTATCGGCCTTGGCATCGTTAGACAGACCTCTGGCAAGCGCAAGTACTTCCATTACTGTTACATTTTGATTGGTAAGCGGAATCACCAATCCGCCAGGGGCCCCTAAAACGGTTACACGTTTGTTCACAAAATTGATGACGGTAAAAGGTTCTTTGAAATACTTTGAATATTCCTTCTGGGTAAGTTCTTCGGCTTGCCGCAACGTCAGGCCCTCAACTTTAATTTCACCAATCACGGGAAATTTGACGATCCCGTTTAATTCAACCAGGTAATTGAACTGCTGTACCTGCTGAGTGTTGACGTTGGCCAGATTCGAGTTGCTAAGCTCCGGGTTTGGGTCGATGATTCTTTCGCCTTTGTTGGAGAAGACATTGATCGTCAGCAAATCATTTTTTTGGATCAAATAATTTTTTTCTGCTGCCGCAGCCGCGCGTTCAAAAACCTCGGGTTGTGCCCGGTCAGTGGCCTTAAACATGATGTTCTTCTTGTACGAACCACATGCAGCAAGTAAAAAAAATGCAAAGAAACAGATTAGGCGCACCGGACAGGATTTTTGCAAATAAACCCTAAAATACTGACTTTTCTGAGTCTGTGCGCGGGTTTGTTAATACCCTTCGATGGTCTGCAGGTACTTTTGTACCACTATATTCTCATCAAACTGGTTCTCCATTTTGATTCGACCGTTGTTGCCCATTTGGCGAAGCGTGGCTTCGTCAAAGTTCGCCATTTGTTCCATTTTAGAGGCTAAATCGTCTGCATCTTTGATTTTGCACAACAGCCCGTTACGGCCGTGCTCCACTACATGATGGCAACCCGGTACATCAGTGGTTACAATGGGCTTGGCCGAACTCGAAGCCTCAAGCAAGGTACGCGGGGTTCCTTCCCGGTATGAGGGAAGCACCACGCAATCGGCAGAATTTATGAAAGGGCGTACGTCTTTGCTGCTGCCCAGGTACTCAATCGTGCCGGTCTTCACCCAGCTATCGATGATATTCCCATCGATACTGCGTTGATGATTTGGATCTTTGGCGCCAAGAACCTGGAAACGCGCAGACAAACCTTTTGCCTTCAATTTTTTTACAGCCTCTACAAACTCCAAAATACC
>DHLV01000295.1:0-1218 GCA_002405445.1 Flammeovirgaceae bacterium UBA4659
CTGCGTAGTTCGCCTGTAAATAGGAAACATCAAAAACAGCACGGGTATTTTGCGATCGTGACATATCCAGACCCAGCCTTCCTCCGACCGTAAAACTGCTGGATTTTGCAAAAGCAATATTAGACAATGCAAAGTAATTCGAGGTGTTAATGTCCGCCCAAGTCACTCCGGCCCAACAACTAAAGTCAATCTTTTTCGTTCTTTCGGTTTCAATAGAGAAACGTTTCGATGAACTTCCCTTGCAAGTGTTGTATCGTTCTGCGAAGGCAATTACGTCATCAATGGATCCGCCAATTGAGCTAGCTGATAAACCCGCACAGTCGGAAGTCAGCGCATTGAGTATTCCCCGGTACTTGGCATTTTCGCGAGCATTGCGATCTAACACCAATTTTAATTCGAAAACCTCGCTCGAATCTTTTTGAATCAGTACGCGGTAACCGATTTCATAAACGCTGAGTTTTCCTTTCAACCGCAGCGCGGCAAATTCTCGCTTGTTACCAGTCGTGGAGATCGACCTCCAGCACCTTCCTCCGACCATTACCTCCAACACTTCGTCTGGAAGTTGTTGCTGGGCGTTCTCACCACTTTCCGCTTTGAAGTATAACTCATTGACTGATTCTACCTTTGTGTAACCATGCACCCGTTCGCCATTCTGCCTGAGAATTGATCCTGAAGAAAACTGCGCGTAGGTTCCCACTGAAACGCTACAAAGGAAAATACATAGAACTTTCATACGATTTCGTTTAAAAACAATTATCTACTGGTCATGCATTCCCTGCTTTACCGTTACTCCAAACTACCTGCTGCCTGTCTTTACCAAGGTTGAGCACAATGCGCACAGGGTTGGGGAGAATGACGAGGCGGGTTTCCCTGCCGGGGATTTTGTCGACCTCAACAAAAACACCTTCATTGGGTGCCACCAAAAACTCATTCTTGTCGGTTACTGTGTATGATTTGGCCAGGTAGGCAATCGGAAGCAACACATCCGTGTCCGGGCATATTTTATCGTGTACTTGTTGCAGTACTTTCTCCAATTCATCGCCAAAGTCATCTAAAAATGCGTCCTCTAAATCATGCAGCGCCTCTTCCAGATCATCGTACCGGGGGTTGTTGTAGTCGATCTTATTCAGTTCATTGCGCTGCAGCGCAATTTCCTGGACAGCTTTATCTAGGGCTTCGATATTCATTGGGTTGATTTTAGGGCAAAGTTGTTGAAAG
>DHLV01000295.1:1309-1700 GCA_002405445.1 Flammeovirgaceae bacterium UBA4659
AGTTGTTGAAAGAAAAAATAAAAACAAGGGATTTGTTGCACGATGTGAGTTAAAATGGTGGAGTGTTTACGGGCCCGGGCATCTTGAGGTCCATTCAGAACTCCAAATACCGCCTTTTTTGACTGGTTGGAACCAACGAAATATTGTTTTGCGCAACATCCGTTTGTAGATTTACAGCCGTATGAAGGGCAGCCGTCAGCGCGGGCACTTGCGTCCGAGGCTTCCCGATTTAATCTCGACATGATGTCACACGATTTCCTACCCATCAACGGCACCGACCACATCGAGTTTTATGTGGGCAACGCCAAACAATCATCCTATTTCTATCAGCATTGCTTCGGCTTTGAGTTGGTGGCGTATGCCGGCCCCGAGACGGGCGTGCGCGACCGCG
>DHLV01000295.1:1820-2402 GCA_002405445.1 Flammeovirgaceae bacterium UBA4659
CCGAGACGGGCGTGCGCGACCGCGTGTCGTATGTATTGCAGCAAAATAAAATACGTTTTGTGCTCACCTCATCGCTACAACCCGAAACCGACATCAGCGATCACGTGAAAAAACATGGCGATGGCGTAAAGGTACTGGCACTTTGGGTAGATGATGCCACCCGATCTTTTGAGGAAACTCTGATGCGGGGCGCAGAACCCGCCAGTGACCCAAAAAAATTGACAGATGAGCATGGCGAGGTGGTGATTTCATCCATCAAAACCTACGGTGATACAATCCACACTTTCGTGGAGCGAAAGAACTACAAAGGAGCTTTTATGCCAGGTTTCAAACAGGCAAAAAGTCAGTTTAAATTTACGCCCATCGGGTTAAAACACGTGGACCATTGCGTGGGCAATGTAGAACTGGGCCACATGAACAAGTGGGTGAAATTCTATGAAGAAGTAATGGGCTTTAAGTTGCTCATCACTTTTGACGATAAGGACATATCAACCGAATACAGCGCTTTGATGAGCAAAGTCGTATCAAACGGAAACGGATACATCAAGTTCCCCATCAACGAGCCCGCAAAAGGAAAAAAGT
>DHLV01000295.1:2534-7429 GCA_002405445.1 Flammeovirgaceae bacterium UBA4659
GGCAAAAGGAAAAAAGAAATCCCAGATTGAGGAATATCTGGATTTCTACAAGGGCGCAGGTGTCCAGCACATCGCCATTGCCACCGATGACATCATACACACCGTGGGCGAGCTGCGGAGGCGCGGGGTCGAGTTTTTATATGTGCCCGATGCATATTACGAAGATGTAAAAAAGCGCGTGGGGCACATCAACGAAGACTGGAAGGAATTACAAAAGCTCAATATCCTGATCGACCGCGATGAAGAAGGCTACCTGCTCCAAATCTTTTCAAAACCCGTGCAAGACCGCCCTACTTTGTTTTTTGAAATCATCGAGCGCAACGGAGCAAAATCATTCGGAAAGGGCAACTTCAAAGCACTATTCGAAGCCATCGAACATGAACAGGAGTTGAGGGGAAATTTATGATGGCCTGTAGTAAATTTTGTGTGTCCCAACAGCATTCAAAGAAGGTATTCTACACCTTCCTCATTTTGTTGTTTTTGCTCAACGTTGGATACGCTCAAAGAAAAGTAAAGCCGTATAGATGCGGCTATGCACCAAAAGACTTCACAGATCTGAAGACCAACTTTGACAACATGACAAGTCAATTTGGCTGTAAACCGGGAGAGAAAATAGCAAGCGTAGGAGCATCTAACGGAGCGGTAGAGGCACAGATCTCCGTTTTTATTGATTCCCTTGATTGGACGATCCAAGACATTGATACTGCTTGCCTAAACAGAACCGAGTTCAAGAAAGTCTTAGATTACCACGAACGATTAAAGGGTCAACCTTTAAAAGCCAGCTTCGAACTCGTACTTGGCGAACAGTGCAAAACAAATCTGCAATCTGACTATTACGATAGAATATTATTGTGCAATGTCTACCATGAACTCAGCAATCCAAAATGTTTAGTGGCTGATATTCACACCGCACTCAAGGCGAGCGGTCGATTAGTAGTGATGGAGCTAATGGCGACAAAAATTGGTCAAAAAAAGAGAGATTGCGGGCACCGCATGCTATGGGAGCCCGACTTTGTAAACGATCTAAACAGCCTTGGATTTCACCTCGAGGAAAAATTAACCAACAAAAGCGTATTTACCTTTTTTGTTTTCAGTAAAAGTTAAACTTACAACATCGCAGATGACCTATGATCTAAAATCATTGCCTTCACGGGAAGTGTTCCCCGGATTTATGGGCAAATTCATCCATGGCACCACGATGACTTTTGCGTACTGGGACATCAAGCAAGGCAGCACGGTGCCCGAGCACTCGCATGTACACGAGCAAGTTGTTAACATGCTGGAAGGTGAATTTGAACTCACCATTGATGGACTGCCCCATCGGTTGCAACCGGGCATGGTATTCACCATTCCTTCTCACGTGAAGCACGCTGGTCGTGCGATCACATCTTGTAAAATACTGGACGTGTTTTCACCCGTGCGGCAAGACTATCAATAATCGCCAGATCTCAACGCCCAAATATTTTAAATCACCAATCTGAAACCAGCAATTTGATAATGGACCTACTTCACGAGTCGAGAAAGAAAGCAGAACGCTGGCTCAACAGCACCGTCATCGATGCATCATCAAAAGAAGAGATCACTAAACTACTGTCTCACAGCGATCCAAAAAACCTGATTGACAGCTTCTACAAGAACTTGGAATTTGGCACGGGTGGGTTGCGCGGCATCATGGGTGTAGGTGCCAATTGCATCAACCGGTACACCATCGGTGCTGCCACCCAGGGATTAGCCAATTACCTCAAGAAGATTTTTGCCAATCAGGAGATCAACGTTGCCATTGCGTATGACAGCCGCAACAACAGCAGTGAACTGGCGCAAGTAACTGCCAATGTATTTTCTGCGAACGGGATCACCGTTCACCTGTTTTCGGAATTGCGCCCCACACCGCTGCTTTCTTTTGCCATCCGCTACCTGAAGTGCCAATCAGGTGTAGTGCTCACCGCCTCGCACAACCCAAAAGAATACAATGGCTATAAAGCCTATTGGAACGATGGCGCCCAGCTGGTGCCTCCACATGACAAAAACGTGATCAAAGAGGTAGAGGCCATCACCTCATTTGAACAGATCCGGTTTACAGCCAACCCCTCGAAGATCATCGCTGTGAATCCCGATGTAGAACACGCATACTACAGCGAAGTAACCCGATTGATACCGCACAAAGAAAGCATTATCAGACAGAAAAACATCCCGATTGTGTACTCCAGCATTCACGGTGCAGGCATCACCATGGTGCCCGAGTGTTTGAACCGACTGGGTTTTGAAAATGTGCAAGTGGTGGAAGAACAGCGGCAGCCCAACGGCAATTTCCCAACCGTACAATCGCCCAACCCCGAAGAGCGATCAGCCATGCAAATGGCATTGACGAAAGCCCAAGCAATCAATGCCGAATTAGTGATGGCCACCGACCCCGATACCGACCGCGTGGGCATTGGCATTAAAGACAGCGCAGGCCAGTTCTTTCTGTTAAACGGAAATCAGGCGTTTGCCTTGATGATGTGGTTTGTGCTGAAAAACTTAAAGGATACACAGAACGCTTACATCGCCAAAACAATTGTGACCACCGAACTGGTCGATGACATGGCTCGCCAACTGGGCATTCAATGCTTCAACACGCTCACCGGCTTCAAATACATTGCCGAATTGATGCGCGAACAAGAAGGGAAAACGAAATTCATTGCTGCCGGGGAAGAAAGCTATGGCTACATGGTTGGCGACTTTGTTCGAGATAAAGATGCCGTTTCTGCATGCGCCTTTTTTGCGGCTATGGCAGCGGCTGCCAGAGATGACGGCAAAACGCTTTTTGATTGGTTGTTGGAATTGTATGTTGAATTTGGATTCTATAAAGAAAGCCTCGTGAATGTGGTGCGAAAGGGTGCTGAAGGCGAGCGGCAAATCAAAGACATGATGAGGAAGTATAGAGAAGCCCCCCCCGCCCTCATCGCTGGCGAAAAAGTCGTGCGCGTGCTGGATTACCAATTGCGAGAAGAAACCAATTTGATCTCTGGCGAGAAGAAACCAATTGACTTGCCTGCTTCTGACGTGCTTCAGTTCTACACCGAGCACGGAACAAAAATTTCAGTCCGCCCGTCAGGAACGGAGCCCAAGATCAAATTCTACGTTAGTGTCAAGTCCGCCTTGAAATCAAAAACAGATTTTGAGTCAGTGAACAGGTATTTAGATGAAAGTATCAAGCAAATTGAAAAGGAATTGGTATAGCACCGGCAACGAACGCCAGATAAAAAAGCAACTGCCCAAAGGCAACACCAAGCTCACCAATCAATCTCCTTAGCTCCTTTGCTTCGCAAGTATTCGTTCGTTTTGCTAAAAGGTTTGCTTCCAAAAAAGCCACGCTCAGCCGAAAATGGCGAGGGGTGTGGCGACATGATGACGAAGTGTTTGTGGCGGTCGATGATTTCACCTTTTTTCTGCGCGTAGGCGCCCCACAGGATAAACACAAGGTTTTCGCGCTGGTCAGACAGCGCCTTGACGGCCGCATCAGTAAATAGTTCCCAGCCCTTGTTTTGGTGCGAGCCGGGAGAAGAGGCGCGCACTGTCAGTGTAGCATTGAGTAGTAACACGCCCTGATCCGCCCAACGCACCAAATTGCCGGAATTGGGAATTGGCTTTCCCAGATCATTGCGAATTTCTTTGAAAATATTCACCAAAGACGGAGGGGGTTTTACACCATCATTCACTGAAAAACATAAACCGTTGGCCTGCCCCTCGCCATGGTAGGGATCTTGACCCAAAATCACTACTTTCACCTGGTTAAAGTTACAATGGTCAAAAGCAGCAAAAATCTCTTTCGGGTTTGGGTAAACCTTTGTTGAAGTATACTCTGCCTTCACAAAGCTAATCAGCGATAAAAAGTATGGTTTGTCGAATTCCTGTTGGAACTTTTCCTTCCAAGATTCATCAATTTTCACATCCATGTAATGCGGTTGTCTGGGGTTATTTCTACGCCTATATTCCCGCTTCTTTGGATTAAAAAAAAATCCTACTTTTGAAGCCATGGTGGCAAAAATAACACAAGGAATAAAGGTAATTGTTGAAACGGAGTATCAACCCTCCTACTCGAGCCCGAGTCAATACCACTACACGTTTACTTACAAAATCACCATTATCAACAACAGCGATTACACGATTCAACTACAGCGCAGGCATTGGTATATACACGATGCGGGCTTTACCATGCGTGAAGTAGAGGGCGAAGGCGTCGTAGGGCTTCAGCCGATGTTGGAGCCGGGCGAGTCGCATCACTACGTTTCGGGCTGCAACCTGAAATCAGGATTGGGCAAAATGGTGGGCAGCTACCAAATGGAGCGCATCGTGGACGGCAGCAAATTTCGGGTAAACATTCCAGAGTTTGTGATGGTGGCACCGCTGAGGCTCAACTATGGCGTGAAAGTCTTTCAAGTAAAATCATTATTGAGACACTCCCTACTGCGCGTTGATGAGCACTCGCTGCACTCACCATTCTTTTACGACTTTTACAAAAATGTCATCAAAGCTAATTCCAACACGAGCGACTATACCTCGATTGAAGAACTTAGAAATAGACTAGAGCAAAACAGCACGGCAATTTCAGTGGCAGACTTGGGTGCATCGTCTCATCATTTCGCGAGTACACAAAGAACAATCGCACAGGTGGCACGAACGAGTATCACACCAGCTCCTTGGTGCCAGTTTGTACAACGACTGTTGCGCTACACCCGCAGCAAAAGAGTAATCGAACTTGGTACTTCCATGGGCATTATGTCGTTATACATGGCAACTGATACGCATGTTCTAGTCACCACGTTTGCGGGCAACCCCGACATGGTGAATATTGCGCTCACCAACTTTGAATTTTATAAAAAGCAAAACATCACCCTGGTGGAGGGTAACATTGA
>DHLV01000103.1 GCA_002405445.1 Flammeovirgaceae bacterium UBA4659
ATCACCACCACCCCTGCCTGGTGGTTAATTTTCGCCTTTTCAAAAGTGGGTGGGCCAACTGTACCCATTGCATTGTTCGAAAAACCGAATCCTTCTTTGGGGATGCCGAGCAAATTGGTGTCTAGCTCACCGTTTTTATTGCTGTCATGCATGACGCTCAGCGCATATCCGCCTGCTGGCAGGTTCTCAAACACCACCTCAACCATCCCTTTTTTTGCCGGCACAAATCTGCCGGACTTCTCTTTTTTGAGAAAGTCTTTATCGTTATCGTAAATGGCCACACCGATTTCACCCGTGTCGTCTTTTATATTCTCTATTCGCACCACTAACCGTTGGCCAAAGCCATATTGTGCGGCCATCACCATAAAAATTAAAGATAGCATTCGCATTTGTGTTTCCATATTTAACCTGCTTGCCCCAATAACAAAAAATAAGAGTAGAGGTTACCAATATTGCGTATATTCAAACTTCAAAATCAATTTCAATATGGCGATCCTTACCCTCAAAATCAACGGCAAGAGCCACACCATCGAAGCCGACCCAAAAATGCCTTTACTATGGGCCATCCGTGATTGGGTGGGCCTCACCGGCACTAAATACGGGTGTGGTATTGCACAATGTGGCGCATGCACCGTACACCTCAACGGCACGCCCGTGCGGTCGTGTTCGTTACCCGTTGCATCGGCAGGCGAAAAGGAAATCACGACCATCGAAGGAATATCCACTGACAATTCTCATCCGGTGCAACAGGCTTGGATTGCCGAGCAAGTACCACAATGTGGATATTGCCAAAGCGGTCAAATAATGGCTGCCAGCGCTTTGCTCAAGCGCAAACAAAACCCAACCGATGCCGATATAGACGCGGCCATGCAAGGGCATATCTGCAGGTGCGGCACCTACCCGCGTATCCGCAAAGCCATCAAAACCGCAGCAAAAATGATGTCACAGAACAATGCCGTTAAATAACATGGAAACAAAAGACTTAAGCAGAAGAGATTTTATCAAGCGCACAAGCTTGGCAGGTGCCGCATTGACGCTCGGATATTATATGCCTGCCTTGGCCAGGGAGCCAGAACTGGTTAAGACTGATGCAGCCAATAATCTGGGCATTGAACTGAATGCATGGATATCCATTGACACCTCCGGAAAAGTAACCATCATCAACCACCGCTCAGAAATGGGGCAGGGTTCGTTCCAGGCTGTGCCGCAAATTATTGCCGAAGAGCTGGAGGTAAACCTGAATCAGGTGAACATCGTTTTTGCACAAGGTCACCAAACCAAATACGGCAGCCAGATTACTGGTGGAAGTTCAACTGTTCGTGGTTCATACATGCGGCTGTTGAAACTAGGAGCTACAGCCCGGGCGATGCTTGTTGAGGCCGCCAGCAGAAGATGGAATGCCCCAATATCCGAATGCTATGCTGAGGATGGGTTTGTCATTCACCGCCCTTCTGGCAAGAAGCTGCATTATGGAGATTTGGTGGAAACAGCCAGTAAACTGAATCCACCAAAAAACGTTGAGCTCAAAAACCCAAAGGATTACAAAATTTTACGCAGACCCCTGCAGCGTCAGGATATCCCTTTGAAGACAAATGGTGCTGCCATTTTTGGCCTCGATAAAAAGTTACCCGGCATGTTGTATGCTGTGGTGGAACGCAACCCGCGTTTTTTAGGCAGGGTGAAAAGCTTTGATGACACTGCTGCAAAGGCTGTGCCTGGCGTGAAGTATGTGGTACCTGTAAAGATGCGAGTGTTTTCACATGATCGCGAAGGTGTAGCCGTGGTGGCGGAAAATTTGTGGGCGGCTATGCAGGGGAGAAAAGCTTTAAAAGTGGAGTGGGACGACACAGGCTTTGCGCACCACAGTACCGAACAACTCTATCTGCAGATGCACGAGGATCTCAAAAATAAAACCGGCCTTTCATTTAAAACACAGGGCGATGTAAAAATGGCACTGGAACAGTCAGATAAAAAACTTGAGGCACTGTATGAAACGCCCTACGAAGCGCATGCCTGCATGGAGCCACTCAACTGCATTGCACATTTTCAAGGGGACAAATGTGAAATTTGGGGACCCATACAAGGGCCGGACTGGGTGCAAGCCGATGTGAGCGACTTACTTGGTATACCCAAAGAAAACATGACAGTAAATATGACTTTTTTAGGTGGTGGATTCGGGCGCAAAGCATTTTTAGATTATCCGCACGAAGCCGCAGTAATTTCGAAAGCTGTGAACGCACCCGTGCAAGTGGTGTGGACACGTGAAGATGACATGACACAAGGCCCGTTCCGGCCGGGCATGGTGTACCATTGCAAAGGTGGTGTTACCAAAGAGGGCACCATCAAATCATTTGAGGTAAAAATGGCTGGCCAAAATATGAACCACCAAAACCCCGGTGCAGACAAGCTCTCGTACAACGATAGTGTTACCGAGGGATTCTTGGAGACCTATTTGCGGAGTTTGCCGCATTATAGTTTTAGTGATGTGCCGCTCGATTCGCCCGTGCCGGTGATGTGGTGGCGCTCGGTGTACTCATCTACCAATGCCTTTGCTTTTGAAAGTTTTATAGATGAATTGGCTGCTGCCGCGGGAAAAGATCCCATCGATTTCCGCAAGCAACATTTTTGGGATGGCCGTTACCACGAGTTGGCCAACAAATTGATAGAAGTGAGCGGTTGGGCAAGCCGAGGCAAAAACGCTGGCTATGGCGTAGCAATTACTGAATGCTTCTCCAGTATTGTGGGCGAAGTGGTAAAAGTATCGCGCCAAGCAGATGGAAAAATCAAGATCGACAAAGTGTGGGCAGTAATGGACTGCGGATGGTACGTAAACCCCGATACCATTCGTGCGCAAGTGGAAGGAAGCATTGTGATGGCATTGGGAGCCGCTACAAAGCACGCCACACATTTTGCAGGGGGCAAAGCGGTTGAAAAGAATTTTGATAGCTACAAAATGTCGCGCATCGCTGAGGTACCTGAGATTGAAGTGCACGTGATGGACAACGAAGAAAAAGCAGGTGGAGTAGGTGAACCCGGCCTGCCGCCATTTACGCCAGCACTTACCAATGCCATCTTTGACCTTACCGGCAAACGCATACGCGTGCTGCCGTTTAGTTTGGATGAGATTACTTAAATTTGATTTATGGAGTTAGACAGGATTACAGTAAACCCAAAAGTAATGGCGGGACAACCTTGCGTACGGGGCATGAGAATCACAGTATCTCTTGTTATCAACCTAGTTGCAAATGGTATGTCAAACAAAGAGATTATTGAAGAATATCCTGACCTCGAAGATGAGGATATTAAGCAATGTCTTTACTACGGGTCAGTCGTCTCTAAAGAAGAGTATTATCCCTTAGCAAACTAACGTAGTAGGTGCTTTTTTTAGCTGACATGGGGATATCGCAAAAGACCGTTTTGTGGTTAAGGGCGAATGGGCACGATTGTGTTCACCTTCGTGATGAGGGGCTCCAAACATTAGATGATGAATGAGGGTCGGATTATCATCACTTTTGATTTAGACTTTGCGGCTCTCATGGCGATCTCGAACGCGAAAATGCCCAGTGTGATTATTCTTCGGTTGAAAAATCAAAAACCTGATAACCAAATCTTGAAACTTTCTCTGCCCATTGAAGAAACGGGCTTATATTTAATTGACGGGGCAATTATAAGTATTGACGAGGCGGGTTATCGCGTACGTCATCTGCCCCTTAGAAAAAGTGATTAAATCGTATACTTATGAAGAAACTATTTTATTTGTGCGTAATCGCTGTTAGTCTTTTATCATTTCAGAAGCCCGCTCCATTCGATTTGAAAGCGAGCATTAACCGAGGCAAAGAAGTGTACACCAATTATTGTGTCTCGTGCCACATGGAGAAAGGCGAAGGTCTGGAAGATGTCTATCCACCAGTCGCGAAATCCGATTACCTGATGGCCGACAAAAAGCGCTCAATTGTACAAGTGCTTAAAGGCGTGACGGGCGAAATAAAAGTAAATGGCAAAACCTACAATGGAGACATGTCGGGCTTTGACCTAACAGATCAAGAAGTAAGCGATGTGCTCAACTACATCCGCAATTCATTCGGCAACAAGGGCGGGCCTGTTACACCTGCCGAAGTGAAGGCCGCTAGGAGATAACAAAATCATTTGATCATGAAAAAACTACTGGCACTGGGTTATGCGCTAGCATTTGCAGTTATCGCGACCGCGCAGAACTATGAGAGGATTACGCTCGACAATAATGACCCCGAGCGAGGTTATTACTTGGCCATTCCACCCAAAGATGCGATCAAAGGAGTATTGGTATTATTTCCGGGTTATGCCGAATCGGCAGAAATGGTGTTGCCCGAAACGAAGCTGCACAATACAGCTTTTAACAATAATTTATTGACGTTGGTAATCCCCATTGGGGCTAAGATTTATGCCGATGAACCAACACTATCTGCTATCAATCGTGCCCTCACCGATTCCATCAAGCGCTTTCGCTTGGATAAAAACAAAATGGTGGTTGGTGGTTTTTCTGCGGGTGGTACTATTGCCTTGCGTTATGTAGAAAAATGCGTTGAAAGGCCAATCGATTTTCCGATAATGCCAAAGGCAGTCTTTGCAATCGATTCGCCTGTTGACATTATAAACTTATGGGAATACTTCGACCGCGAGCGTGCTAAGAATTTTTCAGAGGCGGGGGTAAATGAGGCCAACTTTGTTCAACCAATTATGGAAAAAGAACTTGGTGGTACGCCTGCTACCAATCTGAAAAGCTATGTCGCGCAATCACCTTTTTATACAAAAAGTGTTGAATTGGGAAATGAACGTTTCTTAAAACAAATGCCAGTGCGAGTTTATCACGATATGGATGTCGTATGGCAATTGGAAAACCGTAGGCGCAGTTTGTATGACAACAATGCACTATGTTCTTCTGAAATGATTAGCAGACTGATGTTGATGGGAAACACCAAGGCAGAATTTATTCAATCTGACCGAAAGGGTTACCGAAGTAATGGCATGCGGCATACACACGCGTGGTCTATTGTGGATGAAGTTGAGTGCATTCAATGGATTAAAAAAGTGTTGGAAATATGATAGCTAAAAAGGCACAAAGCGTCCTCACCGGTGGCATATTAGTAATCATTCTGGCGGTAGTAGCATTTCTCACTTACGATTTGATGTTCGCGCCTCCGATCATTATGGAAGGCGTAGTGGTCGAAAAAGCGTTCGTTGAAAAACAAATGGCTGGCGCTCCAAGCATTACACCTTACAATCGGTACAAATCTTATGACTACGTTATACAGTCCCAAAAGCACGAGCAATGGATTGCCTTTGTAAAAACGGATGATGGCAAGGTATTAAAGGTTCATTGCACCAGCGACCATTATGGCCAGAAGCACGTAGGCGACAAAATGCGATTTAAAGAATATACCGGGGGGCTTCTTGGTATTGAGTACTTTGCACACAATGAGGAGGATGAATGAGTATTTGACAAAAATGCATTTGAAATGGAAATTATTGAGAACAACTCCTTTTTTCGAAGCATTGGGTTTGCAAAGAGTATGTCGTTTATCTTGAATATCGAGAGGCAAGATTTTATTGATTGTTTTAATGATAATGTTAGCGACAGCGTAAACTTCTTTGGAGTTAGTTCCCATAAAAAGAATTTCCATGGAAAGATTAGAAATGTAACGTTTGACCTCTATAGACCAACGAAATTGGTAAATAACACAAGCTTGGCTATGGCAAAGGGAGATTATCAGGAAGGAGCAAATGGATTGAAAGTAAATGTTATTACCTTCTTGCCATTGATGCTAGCCTTTTTGTTTTTTTCTTTGTTCATCGGTGCACTGGTCTTTTCTTTTGTGCTTGTATATGCCTTTCCAGCTACTCCTTTTTTTGTTGTCGGTGTATTTGCTTCTTTCTTTGTTTATGGCATTATTTTGACTTACATCTCGTTTAAAAAATCTGTATCAAAGCTGAGTGAAGACATTGAACGTGAAATAGGATATTGGCTTGCAAAACAGAGGAAACTTCAACGTAACGCTTAGAAAACCCACCTCGTGCGCAAGAATAAGTGCCTTCCATTTTTCTCTAACTAAAATCGCCCTTACCTTTGGCCTTTTAATTCCTTATGGCCGAAGAAAAGAGTTTGAACTTTATTGAAGAAATCATCGAAGCCGATTTGCAATCGGGCAAGCATCAGTCGATTGTTACCCGCTTTCCGCCCGAGCCAAACGGCTACTTACACCTAGGCCACGCTAAAAGCATTTGCCTCAACTTTGGACTGAGCCTCAAATATGGTGGCTACACCAATTTGCGTTTTGACGACACCAACCCGGTGACGGAAGAAACGGAATACGTAGAAAGCATTAAAGACGATGTGCGTTGGTTGGGCTTCAACTGGAAAAATGAACTCTACGCTTCTGACTACTTCCATCATCTATACGATTTTGCATTGCTGCTCATCCGCAAAGGACTAGCCTATGTGGATGACAGCACTAGCGAGGAAATGGCTGCTCAGAAAGGCACTCCAACAACACCCGGAACCAACTCACCTTACCGCAACCGCAGCGTTGAAGAGAACCTGAAACTGTTTCAGGATATGAAAGCGGGCGTTTACAAAGACGGAGAAAAAGTATTGCGCGCCAAAATTGACATGGCGCACATTAATATGCTGATGCGTGACCCTGTGTTGTATCGCATTAAACACGCGCACCACCACCGCACCGGCAACGAGTGGTGCATCTACCCCATGTACGACTTCGCCCATGGGCAAAGTGACTCCATCGAAAAAGTAACGCACAGCATTTGTACGCTGGAGTTTGTGCCGCACCGCGAGTTGTACGATTGGTGTATCAACAACTTAGAGATATACCCTTCTAAGCAATACGAATTTGCGCGCCTTAACATGACGTACACCATGATGAGCAAGCGTAAGTTGCTGCAGTTGGTAAACGAAAAGCATGTAACTGGGTGGGATGACCCACGGATGCCAACGTTGAGTGGCGTGCGCAGAAGAGGCTACACGCCCGAAGCAATACGCGATTTTTGTGACCGGATTGGGGTGGCGAAGCGCGAGAACCTCATTGATATTGGTTTGCTGGAGTTTTGTGTGCGCGAACACCTCAACAAAGTTTCGCAACGCAGAATGGTGGTGTTCGACCCGCTGAAAGTGGTGATCACCAACTACGATGCTGGCAAAACCGAGCAGTTACCAAGCGAAAACAACCCGGAAGAGGAAGGCTCAGGCACGCGTGAGATGCCGTTTAGCAATACTATTTTTATCGAGCGTGATGACTTCATGGAAGTGCCTCCGAAAAAGTATTTCCGGTTGGCGCCCGGCCAAATGGTGCGCCTGAAAAGTGCATATATCATTAAATGTGAAGAGGTCGTCAAAGATGCTGGTGGAAACGTGCTTGAACTGCGATGTACCTACATACCTGAAAGCAAAAGCGGGCAAGATACTTCCGGTGTTCATGTAAAAGGCGTCATCCATTGGGTGAATGCTGCCACTGCCCTGCCAGTTGAAGTTCGCTTGTACGATCGTCTTTTCAGAGTAGAAGACTTGAGCACCATTGAAGATGACTTCCGCGGTTATCTAAACCCCGAATCGCTGAAAGCCGTAACTGCTATGGCTGAGCCTTCATTGCTGCAAGCCTCTGCAACGGATCGCTTCCAATTTTTGCGTATGGGCTACTTCTGCCTTGACAAGGATTCTACACCACAAAAGTTGGTGTTTAACCGTACGGTAACGCTTAAAGATATGTGGTCAAAGGAGCAAAAAAAATAATCCTTTCGCAAACATTTGGATGCAGCAATTGTTTTCTCGGAAACGGAAATCGATTATGAAAAGATCTCAATTCATCAAAATGGTAGGAGCCGGAACAGTGGCCTGTGCGTGTGGTCAATTGGTTTCTTGCAGCAGCAAAGGCAATGACCCCACACCCAGTAACATTGATTTCACCTTGGACTTAACACAACCAGCTAATGCAGCACTTACGTCTAATGGCGGCTCAGTTGTTCAACAAGGAATCATTATCGTTCGCGTATCTGCCGGCAATTTTGTCGCCTATTTGCGTGCCTGCACACACGAGGGCACCGGAGTCAATTTTCAACCATCCTCCAACAGTTTTGTTTGCCCAAATCACGGTGCCACGTTTGACATCAGCGGAAACGTTACCAAAGGACCCGCGACTCGCGCACTTACTCGTTACAACACGTCATTGAGCGGCACTTCGCTGAGAGTATTCTCTTAAAATGTAAACGTGATCGACACACCTGTCACGCTCGCATTAATTTTCAGCGAGGATGTCAATGTCGATTCGTTATACATTTTGAATGCCTGATCAGCTTTCTTTTGAAAGGTCTTTTCGAGTGCACCCCCGACAATCACCAAAGCGAGGCCACCGGCTGCCAGTGCCCACTGCGGATCCTTCTTCCCTGAGATAGATTCACCTAAGGGCCATCCGATCATAAAGCCACCGGCAAAACCCAACACACCGGCAGGCACCAAGTTGGCATTTCCCTGCCTAAACAACTTGATTGCTTCCGGATGAGACTCCAACAATCGCATGGCTTGTTGTTTGGAAATTGGGGTGCCTCCTTCAAGGTATTTGTAACCCCAAAAATCTTTCGAAAGCGTGAGTTTTTTTTCACTCTGCGCGCATAAAGTTTGTGCCGCAAGAAGCAACACCAACAAAACGAGGTAGGATCTGTTCATCGTAGTATTTAATTTAATTCAATTTACGTTTACATTCCCATCATTACAAATGCACCCCAATAAAAAGGTTGGTTGTACTTTGCCATTAACTGAAGTTGTGCTTGCTTAAAAGCTCTTTGTTTGCTGCCTCCCTTTGCCCAGGTGGTATAGAAGTTGGTCATCAGTTGTTGCGTGGCGGCATCGTCAACCTTCCACAGGCTCATGACCAAAGCGTTTGCTCCCGCCATCAAAAATGCGCGTTGCAACCCATACACCCCTTCGCCTGCCCTCACATCGCCTAAGCCGGTTTCACAAGCACTGAGCACAATCAAGTCGGTGCCATCCAATGGCAGATTCATTGCCTCGTAGGCTGTAAGAATGCCATTGTCGTTGCTTGCCAAATCAACTTGGGTGCTGCTCTGTGCAGCACCTGCTAACAGCAAACCTGAACGCAGCAGCGGATTGCTCTTCGTACTTTCTGCTGACACGCTCGCGACATCGCTCTGCAAGCCTGCATCTGCCAAAAAATACCCGTGCGTGGCAATGTGCATCAACTGTGGCCCTTTCAATGCCTTGACTGCTGCCTCCGAAGCTAACTTCTCTTCTTTCAATGTTGTTTTGTAACCACTCGCCATCAAAATTTTGTTAATGGCTTCTATCTCTACTTTCGTACCTGGCAAAGCTGGTGCAGCCCCCGCGTAATCGGGGAAGCCCAATAAGAAAGCATCCTTCTTTGCCGTTAGTGGCTTACGTAGTTTCAGCGTAATCAAATCTTTTGAGTTGCCGATTGTGATAATGTCAAACTGGTTCAACACGTATGCACCGTCTTTCTTCTTCAGCGTATTTACATTGATTTGATTGTAAACGCCATCGGCAGATAGATAAATGGTTTTCTTACCTGCTAATAATGGCTCGATGCGCGCCCAATACTGGTCGTACGAGTAACCGTCTTCGCCTTGTGTTTGAATAGCGTTTTTGTAAAACTTGGCGTAGCGTGTTTCTAACTGATTGCCATTATCAAGCACAGCCAACTTAGGAGCTGCCGCATTTTTATTGAGCACCAACACCGCATACTTCGACTCTTGTGTAAAGTCTTTATCGAATTGCTGTATGCGAATGATTTCTAAAGCAACCTCAGTGTCGCCCAGCAGGGCAGCAATTTTTTCCATGCCGATTGTTTCACCTGCGTAAGCTTGTGAGAATTCTTTCGAGCGTTCAGACAACGAGCGCTCCATTTGGTTGGCTTCGCGCTCGGTGGCGGCCAAATCTATTTTTTGATTTTGCAGTTCTTCCTTCGAGAGCGAATAATACCGGGCCAGCGTTTCTTTCTTATCGAGCCATCCTTTGTAATCGCGTATCAGGTCGTCATTGCCGCTACTCAGTATCGATTGCTTGATTTTGGTGGTAGAACTGAGCAACAACGCCTTGGTGGCGATTTGGTATTTGTACATTTCCTTCAACACCGCAGGGTTTGTTTTTGCCGCATCGAGACAATAATTGAAATACTTCTGAAACCGTGGCTGCAACACATCCCAATATTTTGTTTTCTCTGCCTCGCTCATGGGCGGAAAATATCGATTGATAAAGTCGAGCGACTTGGCCAGCGAGGCTTGAAATAGTGGATTGGCTTTTTCGAAATCACCTTTCTTCCAATACAAAATACCTAGATCCTCTTGGATCTTCACATAATCGGGATGGTTTTCGTCTAGCGCTGCCTTCCGTATGGTGAGCGATTCATTCAGCTTCGTTTCAGCATCGGCAAACCGGCCTTGCATGCGGTAAAAATTACCTAAGTCGTTGAGCACTTTTGCATAGTTAGGACTTTGTGCACCTAGCTTCGTTTTATAAACATTAGCTGCCTTGTTGAAATACTCTTCTACTTTGTCAAGCTTGTTCATTTGAATATACAGCAGCCCCAAGCTGTTGAGCACACCCGCATAGTACGGGCTACCCGAGCCAAGCACTTTTTCCAACTTCAGGTAAATGGCTTCGGCCTCGGTCAACTTCGCGGTTTGTTGATACAGCAACGCCAAGTTGGATTGCAAACCAGTTTGGTTTCTGATGTTCTTTTTGTCCAAAGACTCCATAATGGCAATAGCCGACTTGAGCTTCTCAATGCCTTGATCGTAACGACCTATCTTTGAAAACAAAATTGCTTGGTTGTTGAGTGTAGTAGCATACTCTTCACTTTTTCTGCCAACAGTGGCCTCTACCACAGAAAGCGCTTCTTCAAATGTTTTCTCAGCCTCGGTGTAACGCCCGGTGTTTTGATAAAGCACCGCGTAGTTGTTGAGTGACGAGGCGCCTGCTTTGCTTTTGCGCCCGAGTGTTTCTTCTCGCTTCTCTAGCGCTTGCTTGGTAAAATTTTCAGCATTCTCGAAACGGCCCATGGTGGCGTACACCAAACCCAAATCGGCTAATACCTTGCTGTAGTTAATGTTATCGGTAATACCATTCGTTTCAAACTCAGACTTCGCTAACAAGAATGACACTTCAGCTTCTTTAAACCGCCTCAGTTCATATAGCTTTTCAGCGATGTCCATGGATTCGCGGCAACGCTGCGCTGGTGTTTTTTCGGAATCGGCTGTTCTTACCATGCTTACGGCATTAGCGGTTTTTACTAAAGACTCACCGAAATCTTTAATGCTCATCATACCAGAGTTATCAATCACTGAAATAGCATAGTTAAAATCAGAAGAATCCAACCTAGCGCGCACCGTTTCCGGGTCCACTTGATTTTTTACTTCTGTTTGAAGCTTCTGTTTTGCTTTGTCTAACGCGCGCTTGCCAAAATCACCAAACTGCGCGTGGGCCGTTAAGGCCATTGTTCCACTCAACACGATAACAAATAATCGTTTCATAGCAAATCGCTTTAGCTTTCTGAACCAGAGATGCCTAAATTTCCACAAAAAAAGGCAAAGGTGAAACTCTATCGAAATTTATGTGTGGCCGCTGTAGAAGGGTTGACGCAAATCTTTTCTGAAAACAAATACGCTGACAAAGTCATTGAAAAGATTTTGAAGAGCAACCCCAAGTGGGGTGCGCGCGATAGGCGCTTTATTGCTGAAACCATTTATGACATTGTGCGTTGGTACCGCCTCTTCAAAGAGTTAGCGGGTGCAGCCGATGATGACTATTGGAAGCTGCTGGGCGTTTGGTGCGTGTGGAATGAAGCTGAGCTTCCCGACTGGGAAGAACTGGACGGTATTAACCGCAAGAAAATACTCGCTGCCTACGAAACGGCAAAAAAACACCGCACCATCCGCGAATCGATACCCGATTGGTTGGATGAGCTTTGCGAGCGCGAATTGAAAGGCCGTTGGGAAAAAGAACTGGCTGCGTTAAATGAAGAAGCGCCTGTGGTGTTGCGCGTAAACACATTGAAAACTACGAGGCGCGAATTGCAGCTACAGTTGGGCGAAGAAGAGGGCATCGAAACTGAAGCGCCTTCTGAATTCCCGGATGCGCTGCTGTTGGCACAACGGCAAAATATTTTTACGCGGCAGCAGTTCAAAGATGGTCTGTTTGAAGTGCAAGATGCCGGCTCGCAGTTGATTGCTCCTTTTCTGCAAGTGACACCCGGCATGCGCGTGATTGATGCCTGTGCCGGTGCGGGCGGCAAAACACTGCACCTGGCATCGTTGATGCAAAGCAAGGGTCGTATCATTGCGTTAGATACAGAAGCCTGGAAATTAGAAGAGTTGAAAAAACGGTCTCGCAGGGCAGGCGCCAGCAATGTTGAGACACGGTTGATTGAAAGTTCTAAAACCATTAAGCGATTGGAAAATTCGTGCGATCGACTTTTGTTGGATGTGCCGTGTTCGGGATTAGGTGTGCTAAAACGCAACCCCGATGCCAAATGGAAACTGAACCTCGATTTTATAGAACGCGTAAAGGAATTGCAACAACACATTCTGGCAGATTATTGCAGCATGTTGAAACCCGGTGGCATGTTGGTGTATTCTACTTGCAGCATTTTACCGTCTGAAAACGAAGAGCAGGTAAACAAATTCTTACAAAGCCAATTGGGTAAATTTGAATTGCAAGAACAAAAAACCGTTTTACCTTCGCAGGGATACGATGGCTTTTACATGGCGCGAATTGTACGAAAACAATAAAAAAATAGTCGGTATTCCTTAAACGATGTTTCTGCTAAATTCTGACTCCTATATTCTTTTCTAATGATGAGTTTTCTCTACAAAATTTGGGTTCTCCTAGTGTTCACGGTTTTCATGCTGCTTTTCCTTCCGGGGATATTGATTCCGGCATTTTTTGGACCGCGCGCGGTGGCCGTCACCTATTTTTTCATGAAGGCGTGGTCGTGGGTTTTCAGCAAGCTTACATTTATCCATTATGAAATTGTAGGGCGCGAGCGTATTCCAAAAGGGAGTGCATTCATTTATGTAGCCAACCACACTTCTTTTTTGGATTTACCCGGCATTGCGCTTACCATCCGTGGGCAGTTTCGCCCGTTGGCAAAAAAAGAGTTATTGAAGATTCCGGTGTTTGGTTGGGTAACCAAAGCCACCTGCGTGGTGGTAGATCGAAACGATTCGGAAAGCAGAAAAAAAAGCATTGGTTTTTTGAAAAAAATTCTTGGATTCGGTATTTCGATTTTGATTTTCCCGGAGGGGACTCAAAACCGAACCAACAATTTGTTGCAACCCTTTAAAGATGGCGCATTTCGCATTGCCGTTGACACACAACAATCCATTATGCCGCTGGCCGTTTTGGGAGCCAAACGTTTGATGCCTCCCGGCAAACTAGATTTCAAGCCAGGCAAGATAAAGATTGTGGTGGGCGAGCCCATTCGCGTGCAGCCCGGCTCTGATATTCAAATCTTGAAAGAAGAAGCGCGCGCCCAAATTGAAAGGATTTTACTACAAGGGGCGGCAAATTCGTAACACATATGCGCCAACTACTATTAGTTTTCTTCGGAGGCGGATTGGGTTGTGTAACGCGTTTTATTCTGGGAAAATGGATCAGCACGCTACACCAACATCATTTCCCCTGGGGTACATTGGCCGCCAATGTGGGCGCCTGCTTGGCGGTAGGTTTTTTCATCGGCTTGGCCGATCACAAACAAATTATTTCGCCTGCTTCGCGCATTTTTTGGGTGGTGGGTTTTTGTGGGGGCTTTAGCACATTCTCCACCTTTAGTGTGGAAACCATCAACCTCATTCAACAAGGTTTTACGATTTCATCTTTCAGTTATGTATTGGCAAGTGTTGCCCTGTGCATGGGCGCGACCTTCGCGGGGTTGCAGTTGGGTGAGATGTAGCCTGAAAGCTGAATACTGGATTCTGGTTGCTGCTGCAAGAATCCAGTATCTAGTATCAAGCACCTAGTTGAACACCGGTACGTACACCACCTTCTTGGTTTGAAAAAATTCTTCCTGAAAATATTCGGTAAGGTCGTAAGTGCTGTAGCGCCTTTTTAGCTCATTCATCTCTTCATCCAAATCGCCACCCTTTAAGTACAAGATTCCATTATCTAATGAATGCAGTGAATCGGGGCGAATGTTTTTGTGTATCCAACCATAAAATTCTTTCATGCGGGTAACGGCCCGGCTCATCACAAAATCATAACGGGTTTTCAATTGCTCGGCACGTATTTGTTCCGCTGTTATGTTCGTGATGCCCGCTCCCTCGGCCACCGCCTTCACTACGGTAATTTTCTTGCCAATGGAATCAACTAAGTGGAACTTTGTTTCCGGAAACATAATGGCCAGCGGTATCCCAGGAAAGCCACCGCCCGTACCAACGTCCAACACCGAAGCGCCCGGGCGGAATTGCATCACCTTCGCGATGCCCAATGAATGCAATACATGATTCACATAAAGATTGTCGACATCTTTTCTGGATATTACGTTGATCTGATCGTTCCATTCACGATACAAATCACCCAGCATCGCAAATTGTTTTTGCTGCTGTGGCGCAATATGGGGAAAATACTTAGTGATAATTGATACATCTTGCATACAACAGTCGTTTTTGATTACATAGATAATGAGATTTGCGATAGTGGAAACCGAAAGCGCCACAATTTTTCGCGATTATCATCAGTCACCGATCCTTAGATTTTTGAATATCGGGTGTAACCCGGAGTAAAGATAAAGCGTCATATTGGCAAAACACAAAAACTATGGAAACAGAAGGAATAATCGCGATGACAGTTACAATTATCATCACCCTCGGTGCATTTATTATGGTAGTGTACCTGCGCAAATACAAAAACATCGAACGCATGGCCATGATTGACAAGGGATTGTCGCCCGACTTGTTCAAAGATGTTGAAAGTAAGGCTACCCCGCTCCGTTGGTCGCTGCTGCTCATTGGCTGTGGCCTCGGCTTGTTGTCAGGCTACTCGCTCGACAATGCTTTTGATATGAAGGATGTAGCATACTTTTCGATGGTCTTCATCTTTGGAGGCGCAGGATTGGGGTTGGCGTACATCATCGAGTCAAAGAAATCGGCCAGATTATAAAACTGCACGCACTTGCCGTTAGCTAATGAAAAGCAATTGCTAGACCGGGTACGCTCGGGCGATAAACTGGCCTACCGTGATTTGGTAGACCACTACAAATCGTATGCTTTTACCATCGCGCTAAAGATTTTAAACCAGCGTGGAGAAGCAGAAGAAGCAGCACAAGATGCATTCATCAAAGCATATCAGTACCTGCACACCTTTAAAGGCGATTCAAAATTCAGCACGTGGTTATATCGAATCGTGTTCAATACGGCCGTCAGTTACAAACGCAAGCAAAAGGTAGTTTTTGCCGAGATCGAAAGCCGAACACTTAGTGGCACCCCCGAAGGTGAACATACCCTTGAACAGGAAGACAAACACCGCTATGTGGCCAAGGCGCTGAAGCAATTAAATGAAGCAGACCAACTGGCAGTGCAGTTATTTTATTTGCAAGAGTTTTCATTGGAGGAAGTAGCCGGCATTATGCAACAACCGGTAAATACAGTAAAGGTGCGCATACACCGGGCGCGGCAGCGGTTGGCCAATGAACTCACTCTTTTATTGAAAAAAGAAGCATTAACTTTATAGCTATGAACAGCAGCTTGGATGAAAAGATGATGGACTACTTAGACGGCTTACTGCCAGCGGAAGAGCGTGCGCAGTTGGAGCGTGAGTTGCTGACCTCTCCGCGCCTGCGCGAGCGCCTTGAAATGTTTAGGTTATTAGCACAAACTTTTTCAAAGCAAAGCGTGCAGCAGCCCTCTAAAGATTTTACCGAAAGTGTTTTAAGTGACCTCCACCGAAAGCGCCTGAGTGCAGGTTTTTCCCCACGTAATGGTTTTTTATTATTCGTTGGCGTTGTTGTAGGCGTGTTGGTTGTTTCTTTCTTCTTGGGGAATGGATTTTACGGAGACCAACTCAACATTGCTACCAAAGAGCTGGTGCTTCCTCAATTGAAGCAGTCAATCCCTGGCTTTAACCTCAATAGCAATCTGATCATCAACGGCATTTTGATTGTGGCCAGTGCAATTTCATTTGTGGTGTTAGATCGCACGGTGCTGAAGCCAATGTTTCAGAAACGGATGCATCAGTTTTAGTAATATTAACCGCGAAGCGCGCAGAGGTTCGCAGAGTGGTAGTAAGAATCGCCTTTGCGTCCCTTCGCGCCCTCAGCGGTAAAAATTTAAGAAAAATATTCTAAAAATAGACCGCGAAGGACACAAAGTCTGCGGTAAAAAGAATTCAATCGAAATAATTTAGAGCCCATTCACCACTCGCCTAATTCCATCTTTCATCAACAGAACATTAAAATTCATGAGTAGGCCTAACTTGCAATTAGTCAGCTTTAAGTAAGTAAGCGTCTGAGCTAAAAATAAATCATTTAACGCTTCCACAGCCTTCAGTTCAACAACTACTTTCTTTTCAACAAGCAAGTCTACACGATACCCGCAGTCAAGTCGTACGTCTTTGTAGATAAGAGGAAGAGGTTTTTGTCGTTCTACCAACAAACCAATCTGAACTAGTTCATATTCGAGCGCTGTTTCGTAGGATGATTCCAGTAGCCCCGGGCCTAGTTCACGATGAACTTGGATGGCGCAACCGATTATCTTTTCTGAAATTTCGTTCTCGGTCATAAATACAAACGACCACAAAGTACGCAGAGTTTCGCAAAGCTGTCGTGGAAAAAAGTCTTTGCGTTTCTTTGCGAACTCCGCGGTTAAAACTTTTACATATCCAGTATATAAGCAAACATCAAAGGTGCAACGATAGTGGCATCGCTCTCTACAATAAACTTGGGCGTATCGATGCTCAACTTGCCCCATGTAATTTTTTCGTTCGGTACGGCACCCGAGTACGAACCATAGCTGGTGGTGGAATCAGAAATCTGGCAGAAGTAGCTCCAGAACGGTACACCATCGCGTTCCAAATCTTGATGCAACATCGGCACCACGCAAATCGGAAAATCGCCTGCAATGCCACCGCCAATCTGGAAAAACCCGATACCGTCTTTGCCCGCATTATTCGTGTACCAATCCGCCAACCATACCATATATTCGATTCCGCTCTTCATGGTGCTGGCCTTCAGTTCGCCTGTCAATACATTCGAAGCAAAAATATTTCCCATCGTACTGTCTTCCCAACCCGGCACTACCATTGGCATATTTTTTTCTGCTGCCGCAATCATCCAACTGTTCTTCGGGTCGATTTCATAGTATTGTTTCAAATCGCCACTGTTGATCATGCGGAACATAAACTCGTGGGGAAACAAACGCTCGCCATTGTATTCGGCATCTATCCACACTTTAAACAGATGTGCCTGCAATCGTCTAAACGCCTCTACATCGGGGATACACGTATCCGTCACGCAGTTCAA
>DHLV01000010.1:0-2096 GCA_002405445.1 Flammeovirgaceae bacterium UBA4659
CAATGTGGCATCTGCCACGGGTTGCTGTATGGATAGATCCGGCTCCTCGCTTTTCAGCAAGTCATTCTGCAAGGGCAGTACATTTTCGGTCATCATATTCTACTTCACGTTTTCTCTAAAGGAATCAAAAATACGAAAAATTCGATCAATTCAGGGAGGGATCAACGGGGTAATTTGAGTAAACGGAAAACCTGCCCCCAAGGCTTTGTAACGATCGCTTCCACATCAGGTCAGGGTCGGTTTCAAAAATCAGCTCATGCGATGCCCGGTTTCCTACAATCCATGAGTTGAGCTTCAACTCTTCTGCCAACTGACCGGTTGACCAACCGCTGTATCCCAAAAAAAACTTTATATTTTCATCGTCAATTTGCCCGGTTTCGATCATCAGCAATAGCTGTTCGAAATTGCCGCCCCAATAGAGCCCATCGATGATCGGAATCGATTCACTGATTCCTTCGATGCGATGGATGTAATGGAGTGTATCTTGTTGGACGGGCCCACCCACATAAACAGGGCAATCCAAACGAGTGATCTCAGGCATCACATCACCAATGCGGGATTCTGACGGTTTATTAAGTACAAAGCCCACTGTACCCTCTTCATTGTGCTCTGTCAGCAAAATGGTGGTGCGCTCAAAATTCGGATCGGCTAAATATGGCTCGGAGGCCAACAGCCTTCCCTTCTCCGGTTGGAATCGATTTTGATAATCAAAATAGTTCATTCTTTGCGCACATAAATTGGGTACAATAAAATACGCAGAACAATCAGAAGCAAACAGATGATTTAGTAATTTTTCGAAAAAATTAGCCACCATGCAACTCGCAGACATACGCAAGGAATATTCGTTGAAGAGTTTGGATAGCAAGGGCGTTTCTCCCCACCCGCTGATCCAGTTTGAAATTTGGATGCAGGAGGCAATTGCAGCACAAGTGAACGAACCCAATGCAATGACTCTGGCTACGGTGAGTGCAGACGGTAGGCCATCTGCCCGAATTGTTTTGCTGAAAGGAGTAGAAGACAGCCATTTCGTTTTCTATACTAACCTGCATAGTCAAAAAGGAAGAGAACTTGATGCAAACCCGGCATGTGCACTCACATTTTTTTGGCCCGAAGTTGAAAGGCAGGTACGCATAGAGGGCGTGGCCACCCGCGTGCAAGAGTCCGCAGCGGAGAAATACTTCCAAAGCAGGCCACGCGGCAGTCAGGTGGGGGCATGGACATCCCCACAAAGTTCAATCATCAAAGACAGAAGCATTTTGGATGAACGTGCGTTGGAAATCGAGAAACGCTTTCGCGGAGAGCAAACCTTGCCCAAACCCAAACAATGGGGTGGCTTTCAGGTAAACGCCAATGAAATCGAATTTTGGCAAGGGCGACCGAGTCGTCTGCACGACCGTATCGTGTATTACTCTGTGGATGGCAAGTGGACCATCCACCGACTGGCACCATGATGATTTATGGCTTGCCCACGCCTCCCGTAACGTAATTTCTATTTTCAAAAGATCAGTAACACCGACTACCCAATCCGTCTGGTAAGCAGTTCTGAGAGGATCATCAGCCCTTCACGCAAAAATGCATCTTCCATTTTTTCAAGGTTATTCGCAGGCATACCATCGTTGTTGGCAGAAATTTTTGTGTCTAACTTGGCGTTTGCCTTCTTCTTTTCTGATTCTTCCATCTCTCGCTTGCGCACCGCTTCGTTTAACGAAACAGTTGTCTGAGCAAGGTTCCTCTTCAAATCCTCCACATCGGCTGCATACTTTTTGAGGCCAGCATCGGACTTCATGCGCTCCTTGAACGATTGGTTCAATTGGGCGATCGCTTTCGGTGTGATGTTGCCTGATTTCTGAAACATCACCGGCTTGATGACATCCCAGGGAAGGGCATTTTCACTCGCGCTCTCACCATACTTCGAGGCTTCCCAGGCGCTGGGCATCGCAATATCAGGGGAAACTCCTTTGTGTTGTGTGCTGCTGCCGGTAACGCGGTAAAACTTCTGAAAGGTAAACTTGAGGTCGCCCAGGGGCTCATTGGCTTTTGGTATCACCCTCTTCAAGTCAAAAATCGTCTGCACGGTTCCTTTCCCAAAAGTGTTG
>DHLV01000010.1:2255-2897 GCA_002405445.1 Flammeovirgaceae bacterium UBA4659
AAGTGTTCTCGCCAAAAATAACCCCACGGTTGTAATCCTGAATTGCACCCGCAAAAATCTCAGAGGCCGATGCGCTAAACCGGTTTGTGAGCACAACGAGGGGGCCATTGTAGAACACTTCATTCTCATCGTCAGGCTTAACTTCAACCTGGTTCAATGAGTTTTTCACCTGCACCACAGGGCCTTCTTTGATAAACAATCCTGTCAGCTCTACCGCTTCATCCAGCGATCCACCGCCATTGTTTCGCAAATCCATCACAATTCCACTCACCCCCTCGCTTTTCAGCTCCCCTATGAGTTTGCGAACATCGCGTGTTGTACTCCGGTAATCCGGCTCGCCCCGCTGAAAAGCATCGAAATCCTTGTAAAAACCAGGCAGCGTGATAACACCCAATTTTTGCACCCGCCCGTCTTGCCGGTGCTCGATCACTTTCTTCTTGGCCGCCAGGTCTTCTAACTTCACCTTCTCACGCACAATTGAAATTTCTTTGGCGGGGCCCTTTGCATTGGTAACGGCCGGCAAAATCTGCAAACGCACCAACGTGCCCTTGGGCCCTTTGATCAACTTCACCACATCGTCAATTCTCCAGCCGATAACGTCTACCATTTCGCCTTCCACACCCTGTGCAACACCGATGCTGA
>DHLV01000010.1:3012-6016 GCA_002405445.1 Flammeovirgaceae bacterium UBA4659
CCATTTCGCCTTCCAAACCCTGTGCAACACCGATGATGATGTCGTTGGGTTGCAGTAACCCCGACTTGGCTGCCGGCCCACCCGGCACGATCTCAAAAACCTTTGTGTATTCATTTTCCGTTTGCAGGCGCGCACCAATTCCTTCAAGTGACAAACTCATACCCTGTTTAAAAAGATCTGTGTCTTTTGGCGACAGGTAGTTGGTGTGCGGATCGTAGGCCTCAGTAATGGCATTCATGTATGCGCTGAAAACATCTTCAGAATTCACTTGCATCATCGATTTAGCAAACCGGTCGAAGCGTTTCCTTAATGTCTCATTTATTTCCTCTGGTTTCTTGCCCGCCAGCTTCAAACCAAGAGATTGGTTTTTCACAATCTTTCTCCAGACCTCATTCAACTCTTCCCTGGTTTTGGGCCAGGGTAATTTCTCGCGTTCCGTTTCCATCGTTTCACTGGCGGAATAATCAAAAGTCTGGTTTAGCAGTGTTTGAAGCACATAGTCCATGCGCTGCAGGTACCGCTTGCGAAAGACGGTGTAAATCTCAAAGCCGGGTTGCACACTTTCTTGCCGTGTAAAGTCGTCAATGGTGAAGCGATACTTTTCAAACGACTTAATGTCGCTATCCAAAAAGTAGCTCTTATTGTTATCAAGCTCATTCAGGTAACGGTCAAAGATGCGGGACGACAGCGAATCGTTGATGCCGATCTTTCTAAAGTGATATGCTTTGAGTAATTCAGTGATAGCATTCACTTCGCGTCCGTACACCTGTTTGGGATCCAGCCGCGTAGTATCTGGTGCGGAGAACCCAACAGTAACGGCAAACAAAAAAAACAATGCGGCAATGCCCCGCTTTCTCATCATCATATTACGAGTGGTTTGTAGTCTGTAACGGCACTAAGATCATGCCAACTTATCGAAGTCAAACTCATTGAGGAACTTTTGCGCCCCAGTAACGCTCGAGAACTCAAATGACTTTCTCCTGCCCAAGGTTGAAACAAGTTCAATTTTAATCGCTTCGAGGTTTTTTGTGTTGCCGCGTGTGTTTGGCTTTTGATTCTTGTAGTCATCGGCCTCTTTACGGGAGACAACGAAGGCCGTGGCACGCAAGTTTTGGCAATAAGAACATTTGTAGTGCTTGAGCAACTCTTTGGGGGAGCCATCTTCGTGGCGATCCACAATTTCCTCCCGCTGCACTTTCATGGTATAAAAACCACAGTTGTTGCATTGAAGTGCGACCAAATGACCCTGATATTTTTCGATTTTCACATCGCCAGTCTTCTCATCAAGCCACACATCATAATCAATGCTGAAGATGTTTTCCTCAGCCTGGCGCCCCTCATCCAAATGAACATCTTCCTCATCCTCGCTAAGCAACCGCATCTTGTTTCCCGTTTTGGCATTGATGCGAGGTGCGTACCGGAGTTTTCTCAACTTAAAATTCAACGAGGTGGGGTAGTAATAGTCTAACATTAAAGCGGCCACATACGCCACCAGGGTGGCTGCACAAATTGAAATAAAAAGACGAACGAAAAACCAAAGTCCCAGAGTATTGTAATTTTCTGCCCCATACAAGTTGATCGCGAAAGCACATGCAATGCCCAAAAACAAAAACGTGCGTTTGAGCCACTTGATCTCGCAAGCGTTGATGTAGTCATATTTCTGCTTGGGGTCGGTTTTGGTAGATACCAATAACCTGTAAACCAAAAAAACGGTGATGGCCATTGCCACCGAAACAATGGCACCGACCTTCATTGCCATATACCATGTTGCCATAAAAGCTGCAGCACCTTCCATAAGTCGTGTCGTAATTTTTTTTAAAGGTAGAAAGAAATCAGAAATCTAATAGCCGCGAGAGAGAGTGGGCCAAATGCTTTGGCGATGGCAGCTTGAGCCAATCAATAGATTGTTTGTGCGATCATAAACCTCAAAATCAGGTCAAAAAACGGGTTTTTAAAATATTTGTGCATTTTTACACACATTTATTTGTTTTTATTAGATTTTTTAACTTATCATTGTGTAATAATTCACAACTATATGAATGACTTCGAAAGAAAAAAACTGGAAATGGACTTCAACAATTTCACCAACAGAAATTTTGCGAGGCCTAGCGAGTGCCGCAATCTGACGCAGATCCGGTTCTATGTGAGTGAGCTCTGTGGGAAGATTCAAGAGTACGAAAAACGCTTCAACTACGTGCCTGCACGCGCCTATTCATTGCTGTCGCAATACAATGCAAGGCAAAACAGCCTCGTCCACTTGGAGTTTGTAAAGATCTATGCCTGAGGAAGTTGCATGAAATACATCCCCTCCCCTATTCCGATTAAGTACGACTTTATGTACACCGCTACGGCCAATAAATCCGGCAGGATGCAATACCACAAAGTTCGCACAGGCATCAGTAAACTGCGAATTAGTCGCGCAGAATTCATCAGGGCATTTAATGACTTACCGATATTGGCTATCAACCCATTGCAGCAACGCGGGCAAGACTTGGTGTTTCAACTGGAGTTCTATGTATAGCCTATTTGAAAAATTGCTCCAGGTCAGCTGGCGAGTAATGGATCGATTTGATTGTCTTGTTGTCATGTCTCCGGTATACCAGCCATTTGCCGTCTTCCTGCTTGTAGTAGCACTCAGTTCCGTCCTTCATTTTATAAAACTCCACTGTTTCGACCGCTTCTTTCTCAGACAGGCACGCCTTGCTCATGTTTGAGCGCTGCACTTCGTCAAACAGTGCTTTGAATTTGCCTCCCAGTCCGAATTCGAGAATTGCCCCCGAGAGTACGTATTGCAAATCACAAAGGGCATCAGCCACTTCCACAATGTCTTTGTTCAAAATTGCTACCTCCAACTCTTTTAGTTCTTCTGCAATCAATGCCACCCGCAACTTACAACGGGCTTCGTCAGGAATGCCGGGCAGCGGCAAAATCGGGTGCTTGAAGGTTCGGTGAAAATCAGCTACTTGGTTGAGCGCATCGGGCTGTTGCATGGATCGGGTATGAT
>DHLV01000010.1:6166-6433 GCA_002405445.1 Flammeovirgaceae bacterium UBA4659
CCATTGCCATGGTGTGTGAATCCACATCACGCAAAAAATCCTTCAATTTGAGTTGAGTAACTACAAGATAAATATCTGTATATAAGTTGATTATATATAATCACCTAATGTAATTATTTACTCAATCTCAAGTGCGGGTAAAACCGTTGAAACCACGCGCTTGTGCCCTATATTTGCGCCTCAATTTTTGCATGTTAATGACAACCCGTTTTGTAGATGAGCTGCGGTGGCGTGGAATGATACACGATATCACACCTGGTGCCGAAG
>DHLV01000010.1:6616-6789 GCA_002405445.1 Flammeovirgaceae bacterium UBA4659
TATCGGCTTTGATCCAACGGCCGATTCTCTTCACATCGGCAACTTGGTGCAAATCATGACGTTGGTGCACTTTCAAAATGCCGGCCACAAGCCATTTGTGTTGGTAGGCGGTGCTACCGGCATGGTGGGCGACCCCTCAGGCAAATCAGCCGAGCGCAACCTGTTATCAGAAG
>DHLV01000010.1:7074-15275 GCA_002405445.1 Flammeovirgaceae bacterium UBA4659
GTAAACTACATGATGGCCAAAGATTCGGTACAAAAACGAATGGAAGCCGGCTTGTCATTTACCGAATTCAGTTACCAATTGGTGCAGGGGTTTGATTACTATTGGCTCTATCAGCACAAAAACTGTAAGTTGCAGATGGGCGGCTCCGACCAGTGGGGCAACATCCTTACCGGCACTGAGCTCATCCGCAGAAAAGCCAATGGCGATGCTTACGCACTAACCACTCCCCTGATCAAGAAAGCCGATGGCACCAAATTTGGAAAAACAGAGCAGGGCAATATTTGGCTTGATCGCAAAAAAACATCTCCATACAAGTTCTATCAGTACTGGTTGAATGCGTCTGATGAGGATGCGATAAATTTTATTAAAATATTCACTACCAAACAAAAAGATGAGATTGATGAACTGATTGCTGAACACCGTCAGGCGATGCATTTGCGGAGATTACAGTCTGAGCTGGCCAAAGAGATTACCACGCGCGTACACTCCCCAGCAGACTTCGAGGTTGTGGCAAAAGCATCGGCCATTTTGTTTGGCAACTCAGTAACCGAAGATTTAGAGAGCCTGGATGAAGAAACGCTATTATCGGTATTGGAGGGCGTTCCACAGTCGGCCATCAGCAAAAGTGCTTTCGCGGCCTTGCTAAATGTGACAGATCTGTTGTCTGAAGCCACTGGCGGCACCATCTTCCCCTCAAAAGGCGAAGCCCGTAAAATGATCCAGGGTGGTGGTGTAAGCATCAACAAAGCAAAAGTGAGTGACCCCACTGCAAGGCCCGCTTTCAAATTGTTGCACGGAAGATTCTTGTTGGCACAAAAAGGCAAGAGAAACTATTTTTTGATTGAAGTGAAGGACTGACGATGAATCTCACCTGGAAAGAGGCCATCGCCAACAAGAAGTATCGGCAAGCAGCATTGGCTTGGTTGATCGGGCTTACTTTTTTTGTAGTGCCACTGCCGTATTACTTCAATTATATCATTCAGCCAAAGCAAGGCATACAACTTAACGATTATCTGCACGATGTATTGCCGGTAACTGACTGGTCACTGGAGATCTTCATATTGATTTTTGCAGCGCCCGCATTGTTTTTCGCAAATAACATGCGGTCTCCGCTGACAATTCTCTTTTCGTTGCAGTGCTATGTAACAGTAAACCTGATGCGCATGGCTTCTGTATATGTTTTCACGCTTGAGGCACCTGCCGGGATGATCCCGCTGGTAGATCCATTCCTCGCCAAAGTGGTGTATGGCAACACGCTTTTCGTCAAAGACCTCTTTTTTTCCGGACACACTTGCACGCTGTTTATGCTATTTCTGATCGAACGCAAGTTATGGGTGAAATCGCTGCTCGGACTTGCCACTGGCGCAGTGGCAATATTTTTAATCTGGCAACGGGTGCATTACACAATTGACATTATTGGGGCGGTTTTAGCCTGTCTGCTCGTGTATCGGGTCTTTAGCAGGAAAATAACCAAAAACGATTGGTTAAATAATTGAGAATTTTTGAAAAAACGATAAATTTGAGGTTCGAAGTAACCTTACAGCAAACACGAGTGTTTAACATACGGTGTAGTTTAACACAAGGGTAACAAAAGTATAAAAAGCAACTATGGAGGCGAACGGAGCAGCTAAAGATGGAATGCGCATAGACGGGGCGAAGGGCAATGGCCATGTGAACGGGCACGGACACCGGGTACCGAGAAAAAATAGTTACCCTGAGTTCACTTTAGGCGAAAAACTTACTGAAGACCAGAAATTATTCTTTGAAAGGAATGGGTTCATTCACTTTAAGAACTTCATCACCCGTGAGCACGTATCGCAGCTATTGCGCGAAACCGAGCGGATTCAACAAGAATGGGTGAGCAATGATTACAAGATGATCAATGGTGTACCCATCAAATATGGCACAGACATTGACGGAAAAAAGATCGTTCAGCGTTTCGCTTTTGTGAATCAACACAGCGCACTGTTTGCCGAATTGTTGAAAGACGAGCGCCTCAAGGCATTGTTTGACTTTATCGGGACTGAAGATTGCCGTATCGGTGAAACTGAAAAAGATGGATTGGTTTTCAATCATTACATCAATACAGAAGAAAGCAACTACAGCAGGTTGGGCTGGCACACAGACGCTTTGCGCGATGTTTTTTATGGGCAAAAGATCATGCCGATGCTGAATGTGGGTATCCACATGGACACCAGCACCACTGATAATGGCGGGCTTCGCATCATACCCGGTACCCACAATCAAAGCTTGGGTGGTTTACTTTTCAGAAAGTTTCATTTCCTCAGCCATAAGCCTGACAAAAAAGAGGTGGGTCTGAACGTAGAACCCGGTGATTTGACGGTTCATGATGGTCGATTATGGCACAGGGTGGCCCGCTCTCCCTTTTTAGGTGAGCAAAGTCGCAGGCGTGTGATGTATGTGCCCATCATCACGGGCAAATTCCAGCCGCGTGGCGAAAACAGCAAGCCACTGTTTTATCAAAGACTGCAGTCACTGACCAACAAATAACCAACTATGAAATTTGTGTTAATTACCGGTGCCAGTGGTGGCATTGGGTTGAGTATTGCCCGCGAATTAGCCAAAAGGAAGAACAACCTACTTCTTGTAGCGCGCTCCACCGATAAGTTGCAGCGCATTTGCCGCGACCTTGAGGAGGAGTACGGCATCAAAGCCGAATATCTTTCTGAAGACCTGAGCAACCCGTTGGCCACCCAAACAGTGCTTGAGTGGCTGCGTACCAACGCTTATTCGGTGGATACATTGGTGAACAATGCCGGGTATGGTGTTTGGGGGCGTGTTGACTCAACCCCTGCCGACCAACTGAACAACATGATGCAATTAAACATGAATGCTGTGGTGAACATGTGTCATGCCCTACTTCCAGAACTTAAGAAACACCCAAAAGCATATATTATGAATGTGGCCAGCACCGCTGCATATCAAGCAGTGCCCACGCTGGCAACCTATGCTGCCTCCAAGGCATTTGTGGTGCTGTTTACCCGCGGTTTGCGCAGAGAGCTAAAGGATACCAACATCTCAGTCACATGTGTGAGCCCTGGCGCCACATCTACAAACTTTATTGACCGTGCCGGAATGGAAGCCATGAGAGAGCGCGCTGAAAAATTCAGCATGACACCAGAGTCTGTGGGTGCTATTGCTGTTAACGGCATGCTGAATGGCAAGGCCGAAGTATTGCCAGGCTTCACCAATTGGTTTTCCGTACAACTAACCTATTTCGTGCCCAAATTTATTACTGAAAAAATAGCAGAAGGCCTCTATAAGACAAAGTAGTTCGCGAGCACCCTATCTTGTCTTCAGCACGAACACAACCGTGCCTCGTGAGCGCGGTGGAACTGCACCGCCAGAAGTACGAACCAAAGAATTCTTTCGAATTTCTTCTTTCAACAACTGTTCAGCTCTGGGGCTGAGCCCTCGTTCGAGTGTTTTTATGTTGGGCATGATTTCTCCATTTTCATCACATTCTATTTCAAACACCACTCTTCCGTCTTCATTGTCTGGTAAATCAGGAATTTTTGGCCTATCCGCCCAAGCCCACCCTGCCATGCTCAAAGACATACCATCCCCACCTCCACCACCTGGCTGGCCGTATAGCGCTTTTGCGTCCGGCTTGCCCTCGGGGTTTCCTTTGTCACCGATTCTACCTTTATCGTCACCCTCGCTGGCAACATTTTTAGCCTGCTTGCTTTCAACAGGTTTCATTGCTTCGGTCTTTTTTTCCTCTGCGGGTTTAGCGTCTTTTGACTTCGCTTCCACTGGCTTTTCTGCAGGCTTGTCTTTTAACGGTTCTTTCTTTTGTTCTTTTGCTATCACCGGGCTCTCCTCTTTTGACACTACTGGATCTTCCGGTTGTTCCTCTTCCGTCTTTTGTTCGGGCTGAGGGGTGGGCTGCTCGGTTTGTTCTGCTGGCTCAGGAGTTTTGGTGCCGGGTTGCTCGGTGGGCTGCACCTCACCACTGCCCTCATCTGCAAAACCCAGGTTGATTTCAACCCCAGGCAGTTTGTATTTGTCCGGTGGGTTGGGCTGCCGCCATGCGATCAAAAACAAAAACAAGATCAGCAACGCAGCATGGGCACCAACAGAAACAAAAACTGCGATTGTCTTGTTCTTTTTTTCGTTGGTGGCCATATTACTTCGGTTTGGTAGCGATCGATACTTTTGCGCCCAGCGAATTGGCGATACCTGCCACAAAAACCATTTCGCGGGTGGGCACGCTTTCATCGATATGTAACACCACCACTCCTTTGGGGCCACCCAATTTCCCCTTTAGCTCACCCTCTAACGTTGATTTGGTCACGCGCTGATCATTCACAAAGAATTGCAGGTCGCGGGTAACCGTGACGGATACTTTTTGCACTTCAATTGTACTTGGCTTGCTGGTGGGCAGATTTACGGGTAGCCCTGAGGGAGTAACAAATGAAGAAGTAAGCATGAAGAAGATCAACAACAGAAAGATCAGATCTGTCATCGATGCCATGCTAAACGCTGCGTCTACCTTATTTCTTGATTGTAAATTCATTCTTGGTAATTTTTGATTTTGGATTGAAGATTTTTGGCTGAACGCGATTCACAAACCGCAATTCAAAAATCATCAATCTAAATCACCTCGGTTCTTGCAACAAATCGATAAATTCAATTGCAGAATACTCCATTTTATGCACCACCTTCGATACCCGTGTAACCAAGTAATTATAACCAAGGTAGGCGATGATGCCTACCACTAGCCCGGCCACGGTAGTAATCATGGCAGTGTAGATACCGTCAGCCAGCAGTTTGGGACTCACCGAACCCTCCTCTTGCGCTATGGAAACAAATGCTTGAACCATACCAATCACAGTGCCGAGGAAACCCATCATGGGCGCAGCACCTGCCACGGTTGCCAACACCGACAAGTTCTTCTCTAGTTTGAACAACTCAATCTTGGCCACATTCTCGATGGAGGCCTCGATGTTCTTCAACGGGCTGCCAATGCGCGATACACCCTTTTCAATCATGCGGGCTACGGGCGTGTCGTGCTGGGTGCACACCATTTTTGCACTGGTGATATCGCCCTTCAGCACCAGCTCCTTGATCTTTCCCATAAATGCATCCGGGCTTTCGTTTGCCCTGTTGATGGTTAGCACGCGTTCTACAAAAATATAAATCGCTACCAGCGATGAAAGAACAATCGGTATCATCAACGGCCCACCGGCCAATGCCAAATCCCAAACAGAGATAGTGGTGTCTGTAGCGGATGGTGTGTTTACAATCTGGGTAATCATCATGCAATATTCTGTATAAAAAATCTTCGCGATCCAAAACAAGCGCTCATAGCCGAAACCACGCGGTAGCGAAGTTATGTCATATCCCTAACGTCAAACAATCCCATCAATATTCTTGCCAACCGCAAGCGCAATCAATACCGAATCACCCATACATCGTTGCCATACTCTGTTTTTGCAGCATCTGCTGCGTTTTGGCCTGCAGCAAATGTGTCGTGGTCTGATATGGCAATACGGCTAAATTTTGTTTTGCCGAATGGTGGTATGATTTTGCTGCTCACCCCTTTCGCACTGAGCTTTTTCGCGTAGTCTGTCAACAAATCTACATCTACTGCACTGGCTACCACAACATAATACCTTCTGGTGGGTGCCGTTAACGTTTCAATGTTGCCTACGGCCGGCTTTGCGTTGGCAGCAGCTTCTTCGGCCTCGCGTATCTTACGCTCCTCTTCTTCCCGCAGACGTTGCGCGGCCTCCTTGTCTCTTTTTTCTTTCTCTGCCTTTGCTGTAAGTTGCGCCTGCTTCTCCTTTTCCTGGTTAGGCTGTATAACGTAGTAATAGATCAAGAAACCCGACAATGCAACAATCAACGCGATGATAATCCCAATGATCAAGGGCGCGCTGGACTTTCGTTCGCCTTCAAAAATGTAAGTATTATCTTCAGCTGTTTTAACCGACTCGCTTGTCACTTTTTGCTCGGGGGTTTCGCTCGAAGCCGATGCAGTCTCAACTGGTGTGTCCAACTGCTCATTATTTTCTTCCAGCTGGTCGAGTGGCTTATATTCGAGATCGGGCAAGCCGAAGTTGTCTTCGTTTTGCGATTCCTGATTTGTTTCTTCTTGTTCTTTGAAGGCCATAAGATTGTTTTTTACGCTAAATCAACTTACAAGTAAAACATTTTCTTTGAAAATAACTACTCAAAAACTCAAACTAGCCCCCACCATTGCCTGAAAACCACGCACCGGGTAGTACAAATACATTTGGTAATTGCTGTTCAGTATGTTGTTGCTAGAGGCAAACACTGAAAACTGTCTTGACACCAGATAAGTTGCTTTTGCGTTCACATCCAGTGCAGCAGGCACAGTCACCAACGGCAGCCCGGCATCAACAGCCAATGCTTTCATACCTCCCTGCCCCAGCATATCAATATCCAACACCAACTTGTTGTAAACATTGAACGTTGAATTGAAACTTAGCCAGTAAGTTGGGCGGTGGAAAGCCTCCGCAACTTCATCTGTTGAATAAGCAAAGTAATCGCCACGGAATACAAGTTTCACAGTTTCTGCATACCCGTAGCCGAGTTCAGCAAAAATGTTGGTGCGCTTTACGTTGCCCCGATCATACACCACTTCAAATTTGCTTGGGTCATTAAAATTATTCTGGAAGAAATGCATGTTTCTGATGTTGGCCATTGCAAAGCCTGTTCGGTAAGCAATTTTGTCCGAAATTTTTCCTTTCAACCCACCTGTTACCTCAATGGTGCGGTTGGCGTTGGTCAAGCCCACGTTCTGATTGAGCCATATATTTTCCAGTGACAGGGTGTGCACCGACACTCGGTCAATGTCTCCCGTAAAGGCACCAAACACCTGTGCGCCTGCCGCCAGTTCATAGGTGGCATCTACATTGGGATAAAAGCGAAATGATTGGCCGTTGCCGAGTGTATCGTTTTGAATGGCGGCATTGAAACCAACCGCTAGCGACAATTTTTCGGACGGTGAAAAGCGGTAAGTTGGTTTGATCTTCATAATGTGGCGGGCAGGTCCGGCAAGTGTCTCCGTTTTCCGGTTCATCAAAAAATAATCAGCATCCACCGATATAGCCTTTGAATCGTTGATGCGGTAGCTGCTTGCCAAGTGCAACTTCAATTCATTTTCGCTGGTGGTGAAACGGTCTCTCAAATGGCTGAAACCTGCCGCCAGTTCAAAATTGAAATCGCTTTTTTTAGCATTGGCCAGATCTGCGCCCATGCTCAAGACGGTGTAGGCCTGATGCCGTGCATCAGCCACGAGAGTGTTGGGCACCGAACCGTAGAATCTGGCATCACGGCTTTCAAACGACAAAAACCCTCCGGCAGATAGCCGATTGGTCATCGCTTTTCCAAACGCCTTGATCTCAGTATTGCCGCTTGCAGAGTTGCCCTCTCCCACCGGACCACTTCCAAAACTTCTGTGAAAAAGCTTCACGCCCAACGCCTTATTCTTATTACGCTTATTGGTAGCGTAACCTTCAAAATAGGGTGACATGAAATTTCCAAAGCCTGCACTGAGGTAGTTGCCGTATATCTTGCTGATGGGCTCGGCTTTCAATTTCATTGGCCGAACAGAAGGGTTGTAATCGGGTGTATTGAACGCAACCGTTTTAAATTGATACACAATCTCGGGCTTTATCGGCTCCGCCACCCGGGGGGGCACTTTTTCAAAATTGCGGCTTGCCTGAGGAAGCGTGATTTCTCTTGCCTTAATGATCTCATACTCCACTTTCTGAATTTCTCCGGGATCTTGCGCTGACACGATACCCCAATGAAATACCACCAATAAAAAAGCCCATAATCGAGGATCAACAGCGAAGGCTGCGATCTTCTCAATCGACTGATAACGATGTCCCACTCTACCTTTCATTGTCAACGGTGTCTGCTTGAATCAATTCTACCTTCCTTCGATCAGCTTCATCCAGTTTTTGAAGCCTGTTGCGGGCCTGGTTCTTCACATCCTCTTTGGGAAAATTGCTGATCAACGATTTCAATGCCGCCCTTGCATTGAATAAGTCGCCCTGCGCTACGTAGTTGTCCGATAGCAACAGATATGATTTTCCAACCCAGTCTGTGTAGGAGGCAAAGTCGGTGTTCAAACTTACCAACGTGGCATAGCACTGCTTGTAATCTTTGGTTTGATAAAAAATGTCGGCCAGTTCATATTTCGC
>DHLV01000010.1:15368-28164 GCA_002405445.1 Flammeovirgaceae bacterium UBA4659
GCCAGTTCATATTTCGCTTCTGCCCCATACTCGTCTTGAGCTGCATTCACGGTTGCCAGGAATTCGTCTTTGGCATTTTCAAAGTCACCTTTGGCCTTGGCTACCTTTCCGATAAACAATAAAGCCTTGTTAGACGCACCGGCATTCACGCTGCCCCTGTCCAAAATCGTTTCGGCATATTTCTTTGAAGAGTCGTACTGGGCCAACAGGTAATGGCCTTCCATCAAGCCATTCCATGCTTGGTGCTGTTCCTTTTTGGTTGCTGCCACGCGGGCAAGTTTTTCAAAATGTTGAATGGCCCGCGCATAGTTGCCTTGCTTAAATTCTATTTCTGCCATCCTCGCCACCACTCTGTTGGCAAAAGCAAAGGAAGGGTCAGAAGATAAATCAGTGTAAATCGCGAGTGCCTGTGGCATCTCCCTGATGCGGTAATAGGACTCGGCCTGGTAATACCTGGCATCCGACAAGCGGGGACTTTGGGCATATTTGCTGATGTAACTGCCTAACCGCGCAATGGCTTTCGGATAATCTTCGTTGAAATACAAATTCTTTGCGGTCTCAAATTCCACCGACTCAATACCTTCGGCATCGGGGTTCGATTGCGTGATCAGATCAAAATACTGGTCAAACTCTGCAGAGCGCCCCGCCAGGTTCAGCGTTTCCTGCAGTTGAAGCAACACATCTTTAGCAGCCGGGTGGTTGGGGTAATTTCTGATTGCGCTGATGTAATCGTCCGATGTTTTGTTGTAATCCTTCAAATTGAAGTGTGAAGCAGCCCTGCGTGTGTAAGCATAAGGTGTGAACCTGGATGACGGGTATGCGGCTATCAAACCTGAATAGTCTTTCACCGCGGCAGCATATTTGCCCTGCTCAAACTCCAGCTGTGCCTTTTGGAAATAAGCAGCATCCAACCAGTTTGACAGCGGGTAGGTTTGAATAACATAGTCCAATTCAGTGATTGCGTCTGCATATTGCCTTTGTATGCCCAATATTGTGCCGGCTTGCAGGTGCGCATAGTCGTGATCGGCAGCATGCATCGCAATCGCCTTGCGATATGTTGCCAACGCCTCGGCATACGATTTTGAAACAAAGTAGCAATCAGCCAAACGCAAAATACCATCGGCCAAATTGGGCTGCCCCTTGGCAGACTTGTTCACAAACTCCTTGAAACGAAGAAGTGCTTTGTCGTACTGTTGTAAGTTGTAGAAACAATATGCTAACCCATAGCGGGTCCTCTGGATCAAGTCAGTGTTGTGAAAATCTTTCAATTCGACCACACGCAGATACGCGGCCGCTGCTTCATGGTATTTCTTTTGAATTGATAGCGCTTCACCATTCCAAAAGCTTGCTTCTGCCACATAATCGACATCAATTGGGTAGCTGAGTGATCGTTCCAAAAACTCAGATGCTTGCTGATAGTCATCCTTGTTAAAAAAATCCAAACCCTTGAGCATCGTTGCTTTTTGATAGGCACGTTCAACGTTTTTGCTCTTGGCAGGTAGCGACTCAATGTACGCTATGGCTTTATTAAAGTTGCTGGCATTCACATAAGCTTGCGATAACAACTCTTTTATTTCGAATGTGTGCGTGCTGTTGGGGAAATCCTTTAACAGTCGTTCAAACTCTGCGATCGCCTGGTCTGGCCGGCCCATATCATAAGAAACCTTGGCATACATGAATGAGGCCTCTTCAACCAAACGATGATCTGAGCTATATTTTCTGGCAATGTCAAAGCTGGCAAGTGCCATTGGCTTTTGCCCCTGCTTGAGATATAAAGAACCTAGATAATACGCTGAGTAATAACCAATTGAATCATTATCAACAAAAGATAACTTTAAGTATTTGATGGCCGCTGCCTCCTGGTTTTGCAGATATGCTGCAAAGCCCGCCCGCAACAGCACAACCTTGCCGGCAGTTTCTTCACGCCCATCCAGGCATCGATTGTACCCCAGCAAGGCGCTTTGATAATCTCCCTTTTTGAAGTGCGCTTCCGCGGAAAGCAGGGATATCTCATCTCCGTTCGTTAACTGATCTGATGAAGGCAACGATGACGTGTAGGCGAGCAGTTCGTCATAACTCCTCTTTTTATAGTAGATGTTGGTTATCAGATAGGGTACCAAACGGGCATACGAATCGCTCTGCGCTGCTCGTTTCAAATCCGTGAGCGCACGCTCGAAGTCTCCCTGGCCGTACTCTACAAAACCTGCATAATAGCTTGCGGCCGCTCCGTATTGTCCGCCAACAGACTTAACAAAATTGAATTGTTCAAGAGATTCGACCAGAGACTTTTGGCTGAACAAACAATACCCATAACGAAACCGCCCTGTATTTTGCTGATCGGCACTGAGTACTGAGAAATCTGCTTTTGCAAAATATTCAGTTGCCTTTATGTAATTCCTTTCATGATAAAAGAAGTTGGCAAGATCGAAGTTGGCCAATGCAGCCTTGGGGTGCATAGGGTGTTGAACCATGAAGTCACTGAATAACTTCTCCGCATCTGAATGAAAAAGATTGAGGCTGCAAAAAGCCAGAAAGTACTGCGCGTCAATTGTTCGCAGGTTATCGTGCGGCTGGCTGGCGACCATTGCTGCGAAATTCTCGCGGGCTGCACCAAACTGACTGCGCTGCATCAGTTCGATACCCTTCTTAAATAGCCACTCGGGCTTTTGTTGGGTAAGCAACTCTTGGGCGTGCGAATGCAGTGCAGGCAAAGCGCACAACATGGCAATCAGATAAAAACGAACCATCCGGGCTTTTCCCTCAAAACACAAAATGCAAGCGGATATTGTACATGCCAGTTTAAAAAAAATCATCTGCGCAAAAAATAGTTGAACACTACACGCACTCAAATTTACACATTTGAATTCAAACAAGAATGTATCACGTGGAAAGAAATTTACCTGCACGAAGTGGGTAGTTGATAATATGGGTGTAGTGAATTTCGATAAATATCAGACTATCAATTGAAAAATTAACTCCTTCAAAATCTGACTTTCATCTTCGCTGCCAGTGTTTACTCCCTTTAGTCTAAGGTCTGCATTTTTCAATAACGAAATGTTTTTGACAACTTGTTGGAGTGAAAATTTCTGTAAAGCGTAACTATAATCTTTTGCTGCAAACGGACTGATCTTGAGAATGTTAACTAAGCCTTGTCCTGACTTGTCTGCAGCGCCATGTGCCGCCAACACTTTACTGAAGAATGAAAACAAGAATGCAACAATGGGGATTGCGGGATTCTTTTTCACATTGCCTTCATAATAGTAAACCATCTTGGCAAGTTTGTACGTATCCTTTTGAATGAGTGCTTTCTGAAGTTCGAAAATATTATACTCACGGCTCATGCCTACCTGTGCCATCACCTTCGCTGAAGTGATGGTGTGTGTTACTTCCGTGCTGATGAGTATCTTATCGATTTCATTGGCCATGCGACTCAAGTCTGGGCCGACACATTCTGCCAACACCTGAACCGCCTCTCCTTCGATGCTGCAGCCTCTGTCGTTTACATACTGCAAAATGAAATCGGGCAATTGATTATCATATACCTTCTTAAAAGTTGCCGATCCGGGGAGTTTGTCGAGCTTTTTACCCAGTTCTCTGCGCTTGTCTAACGTCTTGTGTTTGTGGCAAAGCACCAAAACGGTTGAGGGTACGGGCTTGGAGGCGTAGTCCAGCAGTAGTTTTGCAGATGCTTCTTTTTGCAAATCGGGGATATCCTGCGCTTCACGCACGATCACTACCTGCCGCTCAGCCATCATCGGAAATCGTTTGGCATGGTTGAGGATTACATGCACGGGGGCATCCTTTCCGTACAGCACCACCTGGTTAAACGATTTTTCAGATTCATTCAGCACATTGCTCTCAATGTAGTTGGAAATCAAGTCAATGTAATAGGGTTCCTCCCCCTGCAATAAGTATATAGGTTCGTATCTTTTTGCCTGCAGATTTGCAAGCATTGATTTCGCTGTCGTATCCATCGGTTAGTTGTGTCGGATCTTCCTTTTATGGGCTAAGTTAAAAGCTGTGACCACACCCACCAAAGTTCCGGCCATGTGAGATTCCCACGACACAAACGGATGGGTTGGCAGCACTCCATAAAAAATTCCTCCGTAGGCAACCATCACCCCTATCGATATCACCAAAGAGAGAAAATCTTGTCGCAACAACCCAAAAACAATGAGAAAAGCTGCCAACGAATAAATCAGCCCGCTAGCGCCAATGTGGTAGGAAGGGCGCGGGCTAAAGACCCACACGAGCAGATTGGTAATGAAGTAGCCCCGAACGAACACAACTTTCCCGATACCATCGTAGAAAAAAAACAGCAGCGTGCCCAAAAACAGGAGTGGAAAAGTGTTTGACAGCAGGTGCAGGTAGCTGCCATGAACCATAGGTGCAGTCAAAATACCCACCAGGCCCCACAAGCTGCCGGGTTTGATGCCCAGAAACGACAGATCGGTATGTAAGAACAGTTCGATGGAGAACGTGAGCCACATGATAAAGACCAACTGGAACGGCAAAGCAGAACTTGCGTAAACACTTTTTGTATTCGGCATGGCCACAAAAGTAAATGCCAAATTTAGTTTTCCAATTATGATTTACTTTCTAAATTTGGGAAATCTGTTGGGAATTTTTCTTTGCAGATGCCTAACTTTATGTACGAGAAAGATCCTGTCAAAATCTTTGTGGTTGAAGATGATCCGGCCTACACAAAATTTATGAAGTATGTGTTGTCGCTGAACCCCGATTTCGAAGTGGAACACTTTAAGAGCGGTCAAGAATGCATTCGTCAGCTTCACAAGAAACCCAGCGTTATCACATTGGATTATTCCTTGCCCGATATGTCTGGCGAAAAGGTGCTGAAAGCGATACGCGAGTTTGATCCGGATATCAATGTGATCATCGTATCAGCTCAGGAAAAGATTGGTACCGCTGTTGAACTGTTGAAGTTGGGCGCTTTTGACTACATCGCCAAAGAAGAAGACGCCAAAGAACGGATACTTAATTCGATCAAAAATGCGCGCAACAAAACCTCGTTAATCCGAGAAATAGACCGACTGAAGCACGAGATCGAAGTCAAATATGAGTTTGAAAAAAGCATCATTGGCAACAGCATCGCCATCAAAAAAGTGTTTGGGTTGTTGGAGAAGGCTGCCAAGACTCAGATCACCGTTTCCATTACCGGGGAGACAGGAACAGGGAAAGAACTTGCCGCAAAAGCCATTCACTACAATTCAAAGCGAAGGAACAAGCCTTTTGTAGCAGTCAATGTCGCGGCTATTCCCAAAGAGTTGATTGAAAGCGAGCTATTCGGGCACGAGAAGGGTGCGTTTACGGGTGCCTTGCAAAAACGGATCGGTAAATTTGAAGAAGCTGAAGGGGGCACGATCTTCTTGGATGAAATTGGTGAGACGGACTTGAGTTTACAGGCAAAACTTCTGCGGGTGCTACAGGAAAAAGAGCTCACGCGCGTGGGGGGAAATCAAGTAATCAAGCTAGACGTACGGGTGTTGGTGGCAACACACCGCAATCTACATGAAGAAGTAAAGAACATGAACTTCAGGGAAGACCTCTACTACCGCCTTCTGGGTCTGCCCATTCACCTGCCACCCTTGCGCGAACGCGGGCAGGACATTCTGTTGCTTGCAAGATTCTTTTTGGATCAGTTTGCAAAAGAAAACGGGCTAGCGAAGATCAAAATTGCAAATGATGCACAAGACAAGTTGCTCAAGTACCCCTACCCCGGCAACGTACGCGAGCTCAAATCGATCATCGATCTGGCAGCGGTGATGTCGGATGGCAATGAACTGCAGCCTAAGGACATCACCTTCAATACCATCGTCAGCGAGAGCTTGTTTATGCTTAAAGAGATGTCGCTGCAGGAATACAACTACCGCATCATCAGAAGCTACCTCACCAAATACGATGATAATGTTATTGAGGTGGCCAAGCGATTGGATGTTGGTAAGTCTTCAATTTACAGGTATTTGAAGGAAATGGAACAAGCTGGTATCTGATGAACTCCCTCGCACAATATGTGAGTAAAGGTGGTTTTTTTCGAGCCGTGGTAGAAGATGGATCAGACTTGATCTTCATCGTAGATTATCAGGGAAAGATTCTTTACCACAACAACTCTGTCAAAGGCACTCTCGGATACAAAGCGAAAAGCCTGGTGGGCAAGAATTTCTTTGATTACATCCTCCCGGAAACCCGGCTATCTTTGATCGCAACGTTCAACAGAATCAAACGCAAACTTTTTCAAGAGGGCATTGAATTTCAATTTCTTTGCAAGGATGGGTCGTACAAATACCTGGAGTTCAATTCCATTAACCTGAAGCCAAGGGAAAAAATGGAAGGCTTCATTTTAGACTGCCGCGATATCACACAACGTAAAAAAGATTCTGAGGAACTTCAACGCGCACAAAAGGCAAAAGAGAAGTTTTTGGCAAACATCAGTCACGAAATTCGCACACCCATCAACGGCATTGCAGGCATGGCCGCTCTGCTCACACAGAACCCGAGCGATGCTGAGCAGTCTCTATACCTCAGCGCCATCCTAAGCGCCTCTGAGAATCTCAAAGTGATCATCAACGACATTCTTGATCTTTCCTCCATCGAGTCGGGCAAATTGAAATTTGAGAAAATTGCCTTTAACCTCAGCGAAATGTTCTCTTCACTCAAGAGTACGTTTGACCATCAGGCGCGCGAAAAGCGCATTACCCTTCATTGCGATCTGCAACCGGAAGCAAATCTATTAGTAGTTGGGGACCCTGTGAGATTGAATCAAATATTGATCAACTTGATCAGTAACGCCTTAAAGTTTACGCACCGCGGCAGCATTGTGGTGAAGTGCAGAGTTGAAAAGCAAGAAAAGAAAACGATCTACCTGCGCTTTGATGTTGTTGACACCGGTATTGGGATTCCGCAAGACAAACTCACGACAATTTTTGAAAGCTTTAGCCAGGCCGATGCCAGCGTTACACGCAAGTATGGTGGTACTGGTCTTGGGCTTACGATTGTCAAGCAGTTAGTTGAACTGCAGGGTGGGCACATTTCGGTCAGTAGTGTGGTCGACCAAGGGTCTACGTTTTCATTTACATTGCCATACGTGGTGAGTTCACTCAAATCATCAGGCTCGCACGCCTACGTGGCAAAGGGCATCACCGGCAAATCCCTTGGCGGGATGCGTGTGCTATTGGTGGAAGATAACGACATCAATCGCCTGTACGCCACCACTATTTTGAAGAATTGGGGGTGTATCGCATCGGTTGCTGAAAATGGTTTTGTAGCTGTAGAAAGAGTAAAAGACGAATATTTTGATGCTGTGCTGATGGACGTACAGATGCCGGTGATGGATGGTTTTGAGGCAACAAAAGCAATCAGATCACTGGAAGATTCCACTAAGAGCAGTGTTCCCATACTTGCCCTGACTGCCAATGCAACGCACAGGGACTATGAAAAATGTCTTGCCGAAGGCATGGATGATTGCATCACCAAGCCATTTACTCCGGATGACTTATTCAAAGCACTGAGTCGGTACAAGCCGGCCGCGCAAATGCAAGCGCCAATGTCTGCACAGGAAAGGAAGGGGCAGCCATTGAGGAAATCCCAAATCGACCTGAGTTACCTTGAGACGATTTCCAACAACAACACGGGCTTTATCACAGAAATCATCGATACGTTTATTTCGACTATACCTGAGCATCTGTACCAAATCAATGCTCATTTGAGCAATAACGAGAACCGAGAGTTGGCAAGGGTTGTACACAAAATCAAGTCGTCATTATCACTGCTCGGGTTACAAGACGCTAAAAATATGGCGATACAAATCGAAACCTACTGTAAAGACGCATCTCAAACTTCCAACCTTAATAACACCGTGCGGCTTTTCATCGACTCGCTGCAGTTTGAGGTCAGCCACTTAAAAGAAATCAAACGCCAATCTACTGCTGGTTAATCACTACCAACTTGCGGTACACAGGCACTTTGCCCTCTGCGCCTATCAACACAAAGTACACACCATTTGACAACTGCGATACGTCCACCGTTTTGATACCGTTGTTGGCATCGCTAAAGTCACCGCTTTCAACAAAAATTCCACGCTGATCCGAAATCTTCCAAATGCTGCCGGCAGGGAATTCGCCCGGAGCAGCAAAATTGAATTTTCCGTTGGCCGGATTGGGGAAAATCTGTATTTGATTGATCTGCGCCATAAAGGGATCATCCTCCACTGCGGTGATCGGTGAATTTGTTTTGCGCGGAGCATCGATGACGACACTCTGGTATACTTCTCCTGTGTTCTTGTCTTGCACAAAACCGATCAGCTTCAAATTGTTGATGTTGTACACGCGGGTGTTGATTTCCACCTCTTGTGCGGGGTTAGGAATTATTAAAGACTGCCCTTTAACAAAAGCCTGAGTGATCGTAATTCCATCTGGCTTGGTAGGGTCACTGCCATACAACAACTTTTTCATCACATTGCGGTAAGTCAATCCACCCAGTACAATATTATCCTCCACCAAAGCCACTTGCGCAATCAGCGGGACATTCACCGCAGTATCTGCGGTAATGGTAAGCCGTGCATTGATGAAAGTGCTCTTGTTCGTTGGGATCGTGTCCAATTTCAACGTGAATTTGGGCGGCACCAATGCCCTGCGGTCTATCTCAACGTTGTTCAACTTAGTGGTAGTGCCATCAAATAAGCCATTGTTTCGCAAGCCATCCATAAAAGTCCGTGGAGGTTGTGCCACGCCATAGCTTGCCGCGCGTATGTTCGGGTCAGTCGGGTTATCAATATTCAATTGATCGCCCGTACCAGCCGAAAAACCGATGTGATATTGGATGCTGTTGAAATCGCTGTTGCCCACACCTCGCAATATTTCTTCTGTTGCAAAAAGTCCATCCAGATAGGTGTCTGCGGCCCTGCTTCCGGTGAGGCTCAGGTTTGTGAAGTGCTCGACCAATACGTTGCGATTCTTTTCACCTACATAAACATTGTCGATGGCAAAGCCATCAAACGTTTTGGTGGGATCGCTGTTGGCCGTACTTGCGAAAGCAAAACGTATCCGCACTTGCTGGCGTTCTTGCAATGCAGTATTCGGAATCATGTCCAGATTAAAGGCAGCGCGTTTCCACCTCCCTTGCTTATCTGTCCATCCGTAACTGCCTATCAGCTGATTTCCCGGATTTGAGGGTAACACAGAGCTGTTATACCAATTGATACCTGCGTTTTGCCCGGGCATGGGCGCTACAGCAAACCAATTAATCCCACCGTCAATTGAGTATTGCAGTACAGTACCGTCCAGATTGCTCTGGGCATCCGACCAATAGTCAAACGAAATCATTGGCCTTTTGAGTTGCTGAAGGTCAAAGCAGGGGCCATTCAAAGCAGCACCTTGATTCAGGTGGTACGAAGACCCTGGCCCCGTGATGTTAGCGCCTGTCCACCAAGCCTTTAAACTGCCATTAGCACCCTGCTTGATGCTGTTTCCGTTGACAGGCCCCCAAATCCAATCATCAAATTGGCTTAATTCAAAAACAGTGCCCATTCTCGTGAGAAGCTTCTCAGAAACCCAATTGGCATTTGACGCTTCGAAGTCTGTTGTATAGGGCGCACCGGCACTAGGCTTTACTGTAACACCTGCCGGCAAAATGAAAAGCGTCTTTGCCGCAGAACTCGAGCAACCATCATCCGTTTGAACGTTTTGTGTTATCGTATATGACCCGGGAATCATGTAATTGTGTTCCGGCCTGCGATTAGTTCCCTTTGTTAGACCACCGTGAGTGCCAGATGGAACCGTTCCAGCCGCAGGGACGTTCGTGAGCTGGTAACCATCTCCGAAGTCCCAAGTGAAAGTCGTAATGTTGCTAATACCGGGCGGTGTTCCACCCACCACATTACCTGTTTTGTCCTCAAAAATAGTAAAGTCGTTTGTACATATTTTTGATGAAGCGAAATCCACGATTGGCACGGCTCCAACTCTGATGGCTAAAGTGGACGATGCCACACAACCTTCATTGGTAACTACCCGTAGCTTAACATTAAAATTTCCGGGTACAGGATAAGTGTAAGTGGCAGATATTGGTGTACCCGTTCCATTGCTTGAGAATGTGTTTCCATAATCCCAACTCCAGGAACTAATAAAAGCAGGAGACGCTACTGAGGAACTGCTGCCATCAAATACAATGGCGGATGAAATGCAATTGTTGACCGAATTTGATATGATAGCTGATGGTGCAGCAAAAATTTGCACTTCAAAAATATTATCAGTCTGTGCCCCAAAAGCATTAATGAACTGGTAATTGATGTTGTAAATCCCCGGTGCAACACCGTCTGTGCTTACAAACCAAACACCAGATGTGTTTTTGAAAACTGAAAGGCCTGGTGTTAGTGAAATAAATTGGTTAGGGCCAGTGCCGGGTTGGTCATCAGGGGGATTACCGATTAAACGGAGATTCCCTTGATTGGCACAAAGTTGATGCCTCTGTGTTAAGTTGTCAAAATTTGCAAATACAGCAGGTGGTCCGGGGGAAATGAGTATTGAAAACTTAGCAGTTGTAACGGGGTTGACAATTATTGACTGAGATTGGGTGTTGGTGCAGCCATTTGAGTTCGTGAATGAATATGTCACCGTATTTAATCCAAGGGTAACCGCGCTTGGATCAAAGGCGGCCTTGTCAACTGGACTTTGCACGGTTGTTCCAATATTCGAAGTCAACGGAGAGATGGTAAATACACCTCCAATTTGATTTCCCACTAAACTTTGAATCGGCCCATTCTCTGCTATTGTTGGCGGAAGCCCTGAAAATACGACAATCGGTAACGGGTTCACTGTTAAATTCATCTGATCTGACACAGCAACGCAAGGACCGGATCCGTCCGGATCATTAGCAGTCAACGTCAACGTTACGATGCTATTGATTTCATTAGGGTTTCTATAACTATAAAGAGCTGTTGGTGTAGCTACCGCAGTAAACGAGCCCAAACCTCCACTCCACACGACACCGTTTGGTGCATAGTTGATTGACCCTTGCATAGAAACAGAGGGTTGATCTTGGCATTGTTTCAAATCAATACCTGCCGTTATGCTGGCGGCACGGTTAATTGTAACGACTACGTCATCAAACTGAGCCGTGCAAGGCGATGTGGGTCCATCCGGATCATTGGTGGTTAGGCGGAAAGTTACAGTTCCATCCACATCAACCGCGTTAGTATTATACGTAGCATGCACGGATAGACCAGATACATTGGTGGCAGACAACGAGCCTGCGCCAGATACAATACTCCACAAACCAGTGGTAGCCGTACCGCCTATGATGCCGCTCAATGTAATGGTGGGGGATTCGCAAACCGTATAATCAAGCGGTGCAGTAGCGATCGCCCTGCGGTTTACCTTTAATTGGAACGTGCTTGTGGCTGGTGCACATACTGCTGAGCCACTTGTGGTAGTCAAAGAAAAGGTAATCGTATTGCCAAAATCAGCAGGCGCCAGAGTGTATAAAGGACTGATGTTGGTGTTACTTGACAAGGTACCCGCACCGTTATGCGTCCACGCAATAGATCCGTTGGCTGATGTGGCAACCGTAGTTCGGGATGAGAATTGGAAAGTCGGAGTCCCTTCACACACTTCGGCATTGCTGCCAGCGTTGGCAGTTGGCGCGGGCACGATGTTCAAAACCATTGTTGATGTAACAAAATTGCAACTTCCGGTACTATTTCCACGCAATGTGAACATGACATTTCCGGTTTCCGTTGCTGATGCGAAATATGTTGGCGTCAGCGTATTTGCGTTAAACAAAGTACCTGATCCGCTATGCGTCCATAGTACTGATGCAACATTTGAAGCCGATGCCGGTGTAGATTGGCTAGTGAAATTAAAGTTGGCTCCCTGACATATTTGTCCATTGCTTCCTGCATTGACTGCAACCACAGGTGTAATCGTAAGCACCATTTGACTTTGCGCATTAGGACAAACGCCATTACCAGTAGCAGTAAGGGTGAATGTGACATTCCCCACTTCGCCTGCTCCGGGTGTGTACGTGGGAGAAAAGGTGTTGGCATTGGTGAGATTTCCCGTGCCGGTGTGCGTCCACAATAACCCTGCGAAATTGGATGCGCTGGCAGGGATAAAGCGTGATGCAAAATTGAATAAAGTACTCTGGCATGTTTCTGCATTTGTTCCGGCATTCACCACCGCTGACGGCCTAATTAACAACTGCATCGCGCTCGTGACAAAAGTACAACTGCCTAACCCATTAGCATGAAGCGTAAATGTCACCACACCAGTTTCTCCAATGCCGGGTTGGTACACCGGAGTGAGCGTATTCGCGTTCAACAATGTTCCGGTTCCTGAGTGAGTCCAAATGAGCGAACTAAAATTTGTAGCGGTTGCCCCAGTAGATTGACCGGCAAAATTAAAGATGCTACCACTACAAATCTCAGCATTGCTGCCTGCATTTACTGTAACCGCAGGAGAAATTATCAGTTGAAATGAGCTTGATTTACTTGGACAGGTCCCGTTACCAGTTGCAGTTAGCGTGAAAGTGATCAAACCTGTCTCTCCTGTAGCAGGTATGTAAATGGGATTCAACGAATTTGCGTTAGAGAAGATACCCAGCCCTCCTGACCACGTGAGGGTATTAAAATTGCTAGCCGATGCAACGACACCTCGGCTTGCTAAGTTATAATTTAACCCTTGGCACACCTCTCCGTTGCCGCCCGCAGAAACGGTTACAGCAGGTGTAATAGTAAGTTGCATCGTACTGGTGCGCGTAGCGCAGCTGCCGTTGCCCGTGGCCGTCA
>DHLV01000064.1 GCA_002405445.1 Flammeovirgaceae bacterium UBA4659
CGATCAAACGGGATAATCAACTACTCTTCTGGGGCGGAGTGTTTCACCTGGCTCTCTTTGCGCTGGCTGGCATGATGTACTTTTCTGACCATACGGTGGTAACAGGCGTAAATGCGTGGATCAAGCCCATGAAATTCGGCTTATCGGTTTGGATCTACTTGTGGACATTTGGATGGTTGCTAAAATTCATACCCAGCCAACGAAAGAAAACGTTGATCAGTTGGGGGATTCTGTTTTGCATGCTCATCGAAAACGCGGCCATCTTTTACCAGGCAAGCCGGGGCCAAACCTCGCACTACAACATCAGTTCAACCGGCAACGCGGTCATATTTTCGATGATGGGTTCTTTCATTGCCGTCAATTCTGTGATCAACCTCTATGTTTTGGTACTGTTTTTCACAGAAAAAATTGATTTGGATGCAGGCAGTCTATTCGCCTGGAGGGCAGGTTTAGCATTTTTTGTATTGGGTGGCATCGCTGGCGGTTTAATGGTGTCCATGATGTCGCACACAGTGGGCGCATCCGATGGTGGACCAGGACTACCCTTTTTGAATTGGAGCACACGTGCAGGAGATCTGAGGGTGGCTCACTTCACAACATTACACGGTTTGCAGGCGATTCCACTGGTGAATACCATCGCGTTAAAAAGCGCATCATACTCATGGCGTATCACGCAGGCATTCACGTTGTTTTATCTCGTTCTCACCATACTGCTTCACGTGCAGGCACTGGCAGGGCAGCCTTTGTTTTCGGAGTGGTAATCATTTTGCGACAGGCGGGAATTTTTTCAATACAGTTGCCACGCCCTTCGAAAAATTCTCCTCTGTCAGTTCCGGATTTTTTTCCAAATACGAGGTCGCAACGGAACGCCAAATCATCCGGCCAGTCTCCTTGTCGATCATATCCACAATCAAGGTACCTTTTGTCAGCAGTACCTCCTGTGGCGGTGTGGCGGTCATAAAAACTGATTCTTCGCTTGTTCGGTGATAGATGAATGCCGTGTCTGTTTCGACTGCCTCATGCACGTCCAGCAGCAGCTGCGGGTTGTTGTCATCATACATCAGTCCTTTTTTGCTCATCTCTCGCTTCACAGCCGCTTCCATCAATGATTTGATTTTCTTATCATCCAAATAAGAAGGGCCCGTAAATGTGAACTCGCACCCCTGCAGCCAGCAGTATCTTTTATACTTCGAAAAGTCAACGCGCGTGTCATACGAAGTGTGCACCCGCACCGAGCAGGCAAATAACATGCACATAAACGCTGCAAGAAAAAGAATTGCCCTTTTCATAATCGTTGAAATTATTATCAAAGCAAATGTATGAACGATCCATCTTCGTTTATATGACATACGTCATGTTACCCACTTTCTTATCCGGCAGATTCTTGCTACATTACACATCCATCACCTTGTGATCATGAAAATACTTGCCACCTGCTTTTTTGTAATGGCCACCGGCATATTGGCACGCAGCCAAAATGTTGCCATGAAAAGCTATGCCCTTGTTCATGTAAACGTTTTCAATGGCGTGGAGGAAAAGATCTACACCAATGCCATTGTGTTTGTGCGGAATGGTAAAATTGACAAGGTGGGCAAGGTTGGTGATGGCACCGATGGCTACGAAGTGATTGATTGCCAGGGATATTACCTGCTCCCCGGCCTGATAGACGCCCACACCCATCTGGACAATCTGGCAGCCGCAAAGCGGGCGTTGGAAACCGGAGTAACCACTGTGCGCACCGCGGGCGTTGCTGGCTACCAAGATGTGGCTCTGCGCGAATTAGCCCGGCAGCATCGCATTGCAGGCCCTGATGTGGTGCCTGCTGGCGTATATGTGACACCCAATTTGGAGGAAACTATCCTTGCAGATGTGCGCCTGGGCAGCTTGATCAACGGAGTGAAAACCGATGATGAGTTAAGGCTCCTGGTAAACACAAACATCGACCGTGGCGCCAGGGTCATTAAAACGAGAGGCACAGAACGTGCCGGGCGCCCCGATACAGATCCACGCGAACAAGTGTACACCGAAGCACAGATACGCGTGATCGTGAATGAAGCGGGCAAGCGGAACGTGCCCGTGATGATTCATGCCCATGGTGACGAAGGCGCCCGTGCAGCGGTACTGGCCGGTGCACGCAGCATTGAACATGGTACGTTTCTGAGCGATGAAACGCTGGTGTTGATGAAACAAAAAGGAACCTTTTTAGTGCCCACTTTTATCACACTGGAAGACCTGACTCAGCCGGGTGGCGACTACACCGGACCCGTGTTGGAACTGCGCGGCAGATTTATGATACCGCAGGCTGAGAAGGTTTTTAAGAGAGCTTTGTCGTTAGGTATCAAAATCGCAACCGGTGCCGATAACAGCTATCAAACCATGAGTACCAGCCGCATCTCGCTGGAGTGCGCGCACTTTGCCCGCATGGGTATGACGCATTTCCAAGCCATCCAATCTGCCACCGTAGTGGCAGCCGAGCTGCTCGAAGTAGACCAAGAGACCGGCAAAATTATGCCCGGCTATGATGCCGACCTGCTGCTGGTGCCGGGAAATCCTTTAGACGAGATTCGTTTTTTGCAAGACGCATTGCTGGTGATGAGCAACGGTCAAATAGCTGTCAAGAGAATCCCTTTCGGGAAGCCTTAGTTTTTTCTGAAGCATTTAGAAGCCGTCTCAAAAATACGTCATTATGTTAGTTTGCGCATTGCCCGTGTGTTCAGATCTTGCGAGACATATTTGCAGACAGAATCACATCCTCAAAACTGAGGCTGTTGATCTTTAACCCATACAACAAAAAGCGAACTTCTTTGCTGGTGATACTGTCATCTGAAATGGCCAACTTATACAAATGTACAAATGCAGCGAGGCGCTCATCGTCACTGCAATCCGAAAGCAGGTTGATGCCGGTGGAATAAATCTCCTGCTCTTTCATTGTTTCAACTTTGGCCTCAAATTCAGCACAAAGTTCTTCTCCGATATTTTCTTCAGCGCGGATGGCGGCAATCGCTGCCCGCTCACGTTCATCGATGTGACCATCTACTGTCACCAAAAGATGCACCAAGTGCAAAAGTCCTAATTGAAAATTGATGTTGTCATGTGCCATACTATAGATAAAGTTTAGATTAAGCTCTTGCTGCCAATAATAACTCAATGTCTTTATGCTTCAACTCAAATTTTCGTGCCACGGCCTCGTTGGTAAGATGCCCCTTATACGTGTAAACGCCTTTCATAAACCAGCGGTGGGCAAAAATCATCTCCTCCACCCCTCCCTCTTCTGCCGCGCGTAAAATGGTTGGAGTAAAGATATTGCTGAGCGCTGTAGTTGCTGTGTTGGCTACCCGTGAAGCAACGTTTGGCACACAATAGTGGATGACGTCATATTTTCTGAATACCGGGTTCGCATGCGAAGTGATTTCAGAGGTGGCGATGCAGCCCCCTTGGTCAATGCTCAGGTCAATGATCAATGAGTCGGGTTTCATTTGGCTCACCATTTCTTCGGACACCACGTGGCGTACACGACCTTTTTCTGCCCGCAAGGCACCAATCACTACATCAGCGCTTTTGAGCGACTCGCTGAGCGTCACTGTATCGATTGTAGAGGTGTAAAATTGATGACCGAGCGTATGTTTGATGCGCCTCAGTTTATAGAGGTGATTGTCAAAAACCTGGATCTCTGCCCCCAGGCTGAGCGCAGCTCTTGCGCTATATTCTGCCACCGTACCCGCTCCGATAATAACCACTTTGGTGGGCGGTACTCCTGTAATTCCACCCAAAATAATGCCTCGGCCACCTTTTACCGTGCTGAGGTATTCTGCGGCTATCAACATCACCGTGCTGCCTGCAATTTCACTCATGGCACGCACAATCGGAATACCTCCTACTTTGTCTTCAATAAACTCGTATGCCAAAGCCGTTACTCGTTTCTTGAGCAATGCCTGCACACGGTCTTCTTTCAAATAGCCGGTTTGCAATGCCGAGATCAACATTTGCCCGGGTTTGAGATATTCCATCTCCTCCACGGTAGGCGGCTCAATTTTCAAAATGATGTCTGCCTTGTACACCTCTTGTGGCGAGTATGCAATCTTGGCGCCCGCCTCGCTGTATTGTTTGTCGGTAAACTTTGAGCCGATACCTGCTTTTGTTTCTACCCACACTTCGTGTCCATTGCTCGCCAGTAGTGCCACGGCATAGGGGGGCAGGCTGATGCGGTTTTCCTGCAGGGCGGTTTCTTTTGGCAATCCAATAAAAAAAGACTTTTTGCCTGCCTTCACTTTCATCAATTGCTCCTGTGGCGCAAAGCTTGTTTTCGCCAGTGCCTCAAAACCGGTGCGTTTCTTTTCAGTGCTTGCCATAACGTATCGCTCGCGTACCAGCGTCTATCAGTCTCAGCTCTATCTCAAAAAAAGTTGGCGGCAACAAGTTGGGTATCCTCTCAGGCCATTCGACAAAACATAAACTGCCTGAGTCAAAGTATTCTTCCACACCCATGTCGAGCGCCTCTGATTCCTGCATCAGGCGATAAAAATCAAAATGGAAAATACGATTCCCTCGCAACGTGCGGTACTCGTTGACAATTGAAAAACTGGGGCTGGCCATGTTTTCTGTTACGCCCAGTTTCCTGCCGATTTCATTTACCAAAGTGGTTTTTCCGCTGCCCATGTCACCGCGCAGCACTACGCAAGTGGCATTGCCCATGGCAGCAATGAGTTCTTCTGCCAGCGCACCAAGCTGCGGAAGCTTAAAAGGTTCGGTTTGGTGGAGTGTGGCCAGGTCAGGCATATTTCGAAGATAGTAAAATTATCGGAACAATCATCTCTTCCAGGCTAACACCACCGTGCTGAAAGGTGTCTTTATAGAAATTCACGTAGTAGTTGTAGTTATTGGGATAGGCAAAAAACTGATCCTCGAGGGCGAAAACATAGGACGTGGAAACATTGTTCTTTGGAAGGAAGAAGCGTTCGGGCTTGCCGGTTTCTAAAACTTTGTCACCTTCAAAATGAAGGTTCTTCCCTTGTTTGTACCGAAGGTTGGTGTTCACGGTTTTGTCGCCTATGATTTTAAACGGGCGCTTCACGCGGATGGTGCCGTGGTCGGTGGTGATGACCATCTTCACTTTTTTCTCAGAAATCTTGCGCAGTATGTCGAACAAGGGCGAATGGGCAAACCATGATTTGGTGATAGAGCGGTAGGCTGACTCATCGGGGGCCAGTTCGCGGATCATGGCCATATCGGTGCGGGCATGCGAAAGCATATCAACAAAGTTATAGACGATCACGTTCAAGGCGTTACCAAACAGGTTATTGACGGAATCTGCCAGGACACGCCCTTCTTCCAATTTCTTTATTTTGTTGTAAGAGAATTTTACGTTCAGATTGTTGCGTTTGAGCTGGCGCGCCAAAAATTCATCTTCGTAATTGTTTTTAGATTCATCCTCATCTTCACCGATCCACAGGTCGGGGTGAATTTTTGCCATTTCTGAGGGCAGCATTCCGGCAAAAATTGCATTTCGTGCGTAGGCGGTGGTGGTAGGTAATATCGAGTAATAGGTCTCTTCTTTTTCAATCGTAAAAAACTCGGCAATCATGGGCTCAATCACCTTCCATTGATCATACCGTAGGTTGTCGATGAGGATCAGGAACACGCTGTTGCCAGGTGTGAGCAGGCTGAAAACCTTCTTTTTCATCAACTGGTGCGAAAGCATGGGTTTTTCGAGATTCGGGTTATTGAGCCACCCCTCATAGTTGCGTTTAACGAAACGGCAAAAATTTAAATTTGCCTCCACTTTTTGAGAGTCAAGCACTTCCGCCATATCCCGGTTATCGGCTTCGTCCATCTGCAAATCCCAAAACACCAATTTTTTGTAAAGGTCAGCCCACTGCTCGTGATTCATCTCTTCAGAGAAAGCCGTGCTGATCTTGCGAAATTCCTGCTGGTAGCTTGAATTTGTTTTTTCCATCACCAACCGCTTGTTGTCAAGTATCTTCTTGATGGACAGCAAAATCTGGCTTGGGTTGATCGGCTTAATGAGGTAATCATCGATCTTACCGCCAATGGCATCCTCCATGATGCGCTCCTCTTCATTTTTGGTGATCATCACGATGGGGAGGTTCGGCTTGTGGGTTTTGATTTGTGTCAGTGCCTCCAACCCTGACATGCCGGGCATGTGCTCATCGAGAAACACCAGATCAAAAGGGCGGTTCTCGGCCATTTCAACAGCATCCGATCCGTTATTTACAGGTGTGATATCGTAACCTCGTTGTTGTAAAAAAAGGATGTGTGGCTTCAACAAATCAATCTCATCATCGGCCCACAATATATTGTATCGCTGCATGTTCAAATTTGTATGCTTAAAGGTAGTGAAGAATACTGAAACGGATAAAAATTGCAGCACAAGATAAAAATTGCAGCACAAAAAGATGTTGGCCTTTGTCATTGTTTAGGGATTGCGAATGCTATTTCGAATATTCAACTTTGAACCCTGAACCCACGTGCTGTGAACAAAAAGAAGATCATCAATGATCCCGTTTACGGATTTATTGCTATTCAAAGCGAATTGATTTTTGAAATCATCCAGCAGCCCTGCTTTCAGCGTCTGCGTTACATCAAACAACTGGGCTTGGCAGGGCTGGTGTACCCGGGCGCGCAGCACACGCGCTTTCACCATGCCATCGGGGCCATGCACCTGATGGGCCGCGCTTTGGAGAGCCTCCGCAACAAAGGCGTTCAGATAAGCGACAAGGAATTTGAGGCAGCCCAAATCGCAATTCTGTTGCATGACATCGGCCACGGGCCGCTGTCGCACACGCTGGAGGAAACGCTGTTGACGGATGTGGGGCATGAGAGCCTTTCGTACCTTTTTATGAAAGAAATCAACCGCACCATGCGGGGCGAACTGGACTTGTCATTACAGATATTCCGCAACGGCTACAAAAGGAAATTCTTCCATCAACTGGTGAGCAGCCAGCTAGACATTGATCGGCTGGACTATCTCAAGCGCGACAGTTTCTTCACCGGTGTAATGGAGGGCACAGTAGGCGTAGACCGTATCATCGCTTTACTCAATGTGCATGAAGACAGACTGGTAGTAGAAGAAAAAGGCATCTTCAGTATTGAAAGTTTTCTACATGCCCGCAGGTTAATGTATTGGCAGGTGTACCTGCACAAAACATCTGTAAGTGCAGAGCGTATGATGGTGAATATCATCAAACGGGCCCAATATATTTGTCAAGCCGGAGAGCCGCTCCAGTGCAGCGAAGCCCTGCATGTATTACTCAAGAAAAACCATGCACTGGCAGATTTCTCCGGCACCAAAAACTCACTTTTGGAAGTGTTCGGGCAACTGGATGACAATGATATATGGGGAGCCATCAAACTCTGGCGCGACCATCGTGATGAAATACTCTCTGGGTTGTGCAACCGACTTTTGATGCGCGAGTTGTTTCAAATACACCTCACCGCAGAGCCGATTCGAAAAAAGGAAATCGAAAAAATACGACTGCAAATACACCAGTCGTTTGGCATTCTGAGGAAAGATGCGAGCTACCTGTTCTCCTTTGGCACTGTGAGCAACGAGGCATACGTAACAGGTGGCCAGGCCATCCACATCCTTACCAGGCAGGGGCAAGTCGTAGACATTGCCCAGGCGTCTGACCTGCCAACCATCAAAGCCATCAGCAAAATTGTTGAGAAAAATTACTTATGCTGGCCTAAAAATATATATTTGTAAATGGAATTTACTGTTTCGCAAATCGCAGGCATGTTGGGGGGCAAAGTGAGCGGCAACGGGAGCGAAAGAATTAACATGCTCGCGAAAATTCAAGAAGCAAAAACAGGTCAGATCGCTTTTTTATCCAACCCAAAATACGAACAGTACATTTACACTACGCAGGCAAGCGCAGTGATTGTGAGGAAAGATTTTCTGCCCAAGAAAGAACTGACCACTACCCTGATTCTGGTTGACGACCCCTATATCAGTTTTACCGTGTTGCTGGAAGAATATTACAAATTGGTGAGCTTCCAAAAGACAGGCATTGAGCAGCCGAGCTTCATGGGTAAAAACTCAACAGCCGGCAAAAACCTGTACCAAGGAGCCTTCGCTTACATCGGCAACGGAGTGACCCTTGGCGACAACGTGAAGGTTTATCCTCACGTATATGTGGGCGACAACGTGACCATCGGCAACAACACTATTCTGCACGCCAGCGTGAAACTGTATGCCGGCACACGCATCGGCAATAACTGTGTCATCCATTCGGGTGCGGTGATTGGCAGCGATGGATTTGGATTTGCACCCCAAGCTGATGGAACTTACAAGACCATTCCGCAACTCGGCAACGTAGTGATTGAAGACAACGTGACTATTGGTGCCAACACGGTGATTGATTGCGCCACGCTGTTTGGCGATGCAACCATAGTAAGGCAGGGCGTAAAGTTAGACAACTTAATTCAGGTGGCACACAATGTGGAGATTGGCAAGAACACGGTGATCGCAGCCCAAACGGGTATTTCGGGTTCTACCAAAGTGGGCGAGAACTGCATGATTGCCGGACAGGTGGGCATTGCCGGGCATTTGGTGATTGCCAACAACACCAGCTTGGGGGCACAGGCGGGCGTACCCAAGTCCATCAAAGAAGAGGGCCAGCGCCTGTTGGGATATCCGGTGTTCGACATCAAAGAGTATTTCCGCTCTTACGCTGTGTTTAAAAAGTTACCGGACTTGAATCATCGGCTGCGCGAACTTGAAAAGCGACTTGGCGTGGCAGAACCCGTTCATGCCAACGGCAAAGAGGAGTAAGGAACCCTCCACCATCACGTGTCCCTGTTTTTTTATCAAGGCCTGTTTGTTTTGCCCGAACGGTAAGGTGGCAATCTGTGCCGGCACCACGGCACACGGTGCCAATGCACTCGCCTACGGTTGCACGAGCACCGTATTTTCTTTGGCCAGCTTTTCATGCTATCTGCGATATCGATGCATTTTCAAATACCGGTCCAACTCCGCGGATCTTGATATCCCATTCACACTGGCCGCAGTTCAATATGCCGACAGCAACATGCAAGATTATGCCAGCAAGAACAAACCATTGGTTAGCAACCCACGCCAGACAGAATTGTACGTGAAACGCCCATTTATCATCCCATCGAACGAAAGCAAATAACGGTTTTTGAACCCGTTGCCGTGTTGCCGCCTTAAAAGCCCTGAAAAATCAGAAATAAGCCGACATGCCACTGCCGTTACTGCCCCTTGTATTCCTCTAAAAGACCGTTAAATTTGCATTCTTTTAGCGAATGCTCAATCACAAACAGCAAACAATTAAGAAATCTGTGACGATTTCGGGGGTGGGCTTGCACACAGGCGTGCAAACGGTGATGACCTTTTTGCCCGCCAAGCCAAACCACGGTATCAAGTTTCAGCGTACAGATTTACCGGGGTCTCCCATCATCGATGCCGATTGCGACCGCGTGGTAGATGTATCGCGCGGCACAACAATCGAACAAAGCGGTGCCCGCATCAGCACCATTGAACATACACTGGCCGCATTGGTTGGCCTAGAGATCGACAACGTACTCATCCAGCTCGATGGGCCTGAGGCACCCATTATGGATGGCAGCTCCATCCAGTTTGTAAATGCGTTGAAAGAAGCCGGTACCGAAGAGCAGAACGCTTTGCGCGATTTTTTTGAAGTTCAAGACTCGATCTTCTACCGTGAAGCCGCACGCAATGTGGAGATTGCTGCTCTGCCGCTCGATGACTACCGCGTAACCGTAATGGTCGATTACAACTCACCCGTGTTGGGCAGCCAGCATGCCTCTATCACCAGTATTCAGCAATTTGAAAAAGAAATCGCCTCGTGCCGCACGTTTTGCTTTTTGCACGAACTGGAAATGCTCTACAAGAACAATCTCATCAGGGGTGGCGATTTGAACAACGCGATTGTAATTGTTGACCGTGTGGTTGAGCCCGATGAATTAGACAATATTGCCAAAATGCTGGGAAAGCCGAAAGTAGAGGTGAAGAAAGAGGGAATTTTGAACAACATCGAGCTTCGTCACAACAATGAGCCGGCCCGTCATAAATTGTTGGACATTGTGGGTGATTTGGCGCTGGCAGGCAGGCCGTTGAAGGCGCAAATACTGGCTGCACGCCCCGGGCATGCCGCCAACGTAGCATTTGCCAAAAAACTGAAAAAGCAGATGCAGGAAAGCGACAAGAAGGGTGTACCCAAATACAACCCCGCATTGCCACCGGTGATGGACATCAAAAAAATTACCGCTACACTGCCGCACCGCTACCCGTTTTTATTGATCGATAAAATTATCTACCTCGATAGCGAGCGGGTGGTTGGCGTAAAAAATGTGACCATGAACGAAAATTTCTTTCAGGGTCACTTCCCGGGAAACCCCGTGATGCCGGGTGTATTACAAGTGGAAGCCATGGCACAAATTGGCGGGATTCTGGTGTTGAACACCGTGCCCGACCCTGAGAACTACTGGACATACTTTTTGGCAATCGATGAAATGCGTTTCCGGAAGATGGTGTTGCCTGGCGATACGTTGGTGATTGAGTGCTTTTTGCTCGCACCCATTCGCAGGGGCATCGCAAAAATGTCGGGTCGTGCGTACGTAGGCAATACCATGGTGTGCGAAGGAACGATGACTGCAAGCATTGTAAGAAAAGACTTATGAGTTACCACCCTCTGGCCTATGTACACCCCGATGCGAAGATCGGCAGCAATGTGGTGATCGAGCCGTTTGCTACCATCCATGCCGATGTGATCGTGGGCGACAACTCATGGATTGGCCCCAATGCCATTTTATGGGATGGCTCCAGATTGGGGCGAAACGTTAAAGTTTACCCGGGTGCATCAGTTTCCTCCGTGCCGCAAGACCTTAAGTTTGCGGGCGAAAAAACAGAAACATTGATAGGCGACAATACCGTTATCCGCGAGTATGTCACCATCAGCCGCGGCACGACTGACAAATACAAAACAGTGATCGGCAACAACTGTCTGCTGATGGCCTATGTGCACATAGCACATGATTGCATTATAGGCAATCACTGCATATTGGTGAATGCGGTGCAGGTAGCAGGCCACGTGGAAATTGAAGACTGGGCTATCATTGGCGGATCGAGTGCCGTCCATCAATTTGTGAAAGTAGGTGCCCACGTGATGGTTTCGGGTGGGTCTCTCGTCCGTAAGGATATTCCTCCATATACCAAGGCCGCACGGGAACCGCTGACGTTCGCTGGCATCAATTCAGTGGGTTTGCGCAGGCGGGGCTTTGATTCAGATAAGATTTCGGAAATTCAGGAAATATACCGCTACATTTTTTTGAAAGGCCTCAACAACGCCAAAGCACTGGATCTTGTCGAACAAGAACTGCCAGCCAGTACCGAACGCGACTATATCATCAAATTCATACGCGCATCCGAGCGGGGTATTATGAAAGGAATTTCGAATGCCGTGGGCTCTTTTGAGTGATGAACATTTCTGCCAACTTGTTGGGCAAGCGGTTTGACCGCGAGTGGATTTTTAAAGACTTTTCTTTCAACTTCATAGCGGGCAATACCTACGCGCTCACGGGCCCCAATGGCTCAGGAAAGTCCACGCTGCTGCGGATTTTGTGGGGACAAATGCTACCCTCCGCGGGTACAGTTAAATTTGAATCTGATAGAATCAGCATTTCCGAGGGCGATGTTTACCGACACATCTCTATTGCCGCCCCTTACATGGATTTGATTGACGAATTCAGCTTGGAGGAGATGGTTGCCTTTCATTTCCACTACAAAGCGGCACGCCAAAATATTACCACGCTGCAGGCGCTAGACATGATGGAGTTAACGCATGCACGGCAAAAACTCATCCGCGACTTTTCGTCAGGCATGCGACAGCGACTCAAACTTGCGCTCGCATTCTTCTCCAACAGTAGTGCCTTGTTTCTTGACGAGCCCACCACCAACCTTGACCGCCAAGCCATCGAATGGTACTGGCAAAATTTGCAATTGTTGCCGGCTAATGTGTTGATATTGATCGCCTCCAACCAGGCAGATGACTACCCGACAACCTCGCAAAAAATCAATATTTTGCATTACAAGCGCGGTTACAAAACAGCTATTGCCTAAATAAAACACCATATTTTCACAAAAAATAACGCATAACAACACCTAATTTTCAAAAACCCAATCGTTTTTAGTATGTTTGGAAACTTAAATCAAACAGCATGAAATTTGTAAAAACACTCGTTGTATTGTTTGCGCTGGGGTCGCTCATCACCTTTTCGAATTGCGGTGGTGGCGGAACCACACCCGAACCTGTTGCCAACCAACAGTTTACCAAGCTTCAAAAAACCTGGAAACTGACTGCGGTGACACTTGACAACACCAGCCAATTTGCACCTACCGGCACATATACCAACAACTTTACGCTAACAGTGGCGGGTACCAAGGGCGACTCCAAAACATTTACATACACCATTGCGGGCAGGCCTGCGCTCAGCCCGTGGAAAGCAAACGGTTCGTGGGATTTTGTGACAGACCCTGCCACACAGATCGTTCGCGATCCTGGCTCAACCACTGACAAATTGGACATGACTTATTCTGTAACAGAGACCACATTACAAGTGCAGTTCAACTACCAAGGTGGAGGGTACACGCGAACAGATCAGGTAAAAGGCAACTGGGTATTCACTTTCGGATTGTAATTACCAGCACTTTAAAATTCTAAGCAAAGATCAAAGACCTGCACCCACGGTGTGGGTCTTTTATTTTAGCACAACCACGGTGGCACCGGCACCTCCCCTGTCGGCATGCTCATCTGAAAACGATGCCACTGCGCTTGTCCGTTTCAGTCGATCGCGAACTACCTGGCGCAAAATGCCCTCACCTTTGCCATGAATAATCTTGATGTGGCTTTGGGTCAGCAGTATGGCATCATCCAAGTATTGTATCAGCACCGGATCCACCTCCTCTGCACGCATGCCACGGATATCCAACACCGGGTTGAAGCTCGCCTGCTTGGCCATTACATTGACGCCAACGGAGTGCGCCTTTTTTAGTTCCGCAGGAACTGCTTCCACTAAATCGCTGCGCACCAACTGACTGAGTTTGAGATTCGCCTGCAGCGGCCCAAATTGTATGATGGCGGAATTGCCCTTGATCGACATCAATACACCAGTCACCTCCTGCCCGATGATGCGCACGCGATCACCTGTTTTGAGCTCAACGCGTGGGGTTGGCTTTTCGCCTTCCTCGGGTTTCATCCGCTGGGCCAACTGTTGCAAATTGCCACGCACTTTGCGAGTTTCGCTTTTATTGGCCTTGCTCTGCTGGATGTGCCGAATCGTCTTTTCGATCTCGCGGTTGGTTTCCTTCAGCAGTTGCGCAGCCTCGGTCTTGGCTTGATTGATAATTTCTTTTGTGCGCCCCTCCAATTGCTGGTTCAACTGCTTGTATCGGTTTAACTCAACGTGCAGCATCTCCTGCTTTTCTCTAAAATCTTTTTCTTTTTTTGCGAGTAGTATCTTCTCCTCGGCCACCGTTTTCATCAGTGTTTCCAACCCGGTAAGTTCTTTGCCGATGTTTTGTTCCGCCTTTTGCAGTACCCCCTCGGGGAGCCCGGTTTTACGGGCGATCTCCAATGCGAAAGAGCTGCCCGGCTTTCCTATCTCCAACTGAAACAAAGGGCGCAGGCTTTTGGTGTCAAATTGCATCGAAGCATTTCTAATGCCTTGCCTGTTTTCAGCAAACAACTTCAAATTATAATAATGGGTGGTGGCAGCACCCCATACATTTTTTTGCAACAGGCTGTCGAGTACGGCCTCTGCAATGCCTCCTCCAAAATTCGGATCTGTGCCCGACCCCAACTCATCCAGCAACACCAGCGTGCCTGGCCCGCTGTGTTGGAGGAAAACTCCCATATTCTTCAAATGCGAGCTGTACGTGCTCAAGTCGTTTTCAATGGATTGCTGATCGCCAATATCGATGAAGATATGCCGGAAAATGCCAAATCTGGAATGCGATTGAACCGGAACGAGCAAACCACATTGCAACATGTACTGCAAGAGTCCGACAGACTTTAGGCAAACGGATTTGCCACCCGCATTGGGCCCTGACACCAACAAGAAGCGCTCTTGGTCGCTGAGTTCAATTTGAAGTGGAACCACCGTTTTCACTCCCTTGAAGCTGAACACCAACAAGGGATGGCGCGCGTCAAACCAGTGCAACTGCGGAGAATCATATACTTGCGGTAATGTGGCATTCAGCGCTGTTGCCAACTTTGCCTTGGCATTGACCAGGTCAATTTTGCCCATCCATTCAAAAGCTGTTTTGAGATCGTGCAGGTAGCCTGATAAAAACAGCGTCAGATCTTTGAGTACTTTGATGATCTCCCTGCGCTCGCCATGCATCAAATCGCGAATCTCATTATTTGCTTCCAGCACTTCGGCAGGCTCAAGATAAATTGTTTGACCCGTTGCGGATTCGTCAACAATAAAACCCTTGACTTTGCGCTTATGTTCTGCGAGCAGTGGAATCACCAGTCTGCCATCGCGCACGGTGGGCGATGCACCATCGGGCACATAGCCCTGCGCTACCACCGCACGAAACAAATGCTCGGTGAGCCTGCGTACTTTACCCTCTTCTGCGCGCAACTGTTTTCTGATCTGCTGCAATGCGGGCGTGGCGTTATCTTTTATTTCACCTGTATCATCCAATTTGGCATCAATGACCTCTACAATATTTTTGGAAAGCCTCACCCGGTCTATTTGTTGATGCAGGTTGGGATACGTTTCCCGATTCTTGTCGAGATAGGTTTTTGCGTCAAAGTAGGTGACCAAAGACAAACGGCAATGATAGAATTGCTCTTCCTCCCAATATGCCCCTTCTACCGCCAGCGTTTTGAGGTGCTCAGCGGGGTTCCACCAACTGCGCATGGGTAGCACATCCCCTTTGGTTCGGAGTTGAACGAGTTCGTCTACTTCCTTCAACAATCCAAGAATCGTTGCAAAGTTTGTCTGAAAGGAAATGGCATCGACTTCACCTGTGCCAAGGCTACTCAGGCAATATTGCCGCAGCTTTTCACGAATTTGGTCAAAACCAATTTTCGTTTCAAAAGTAGCGGGGTAAATCATGGAGCAAAGGTAGGAATACTGGTTTTAGCAAATGCCCGGTGCTTCATTTGATTTGTTGCTCGCGCAAGTTCAGGCTGTCGATGACGGCATCGTAAACTTCTTCAAACTCCTTGGGGTGCTGCACATAGTACTCGTATGTCACCTTCAATGTGGAATCAGAGATATCCAATTTTTTCAATATTTGCTTTTCGCGCGGAATAAAGAATTTGATGGTCGAGTCGCGCGGAAGCAAGGTAGCGTCCATTTTTGCCTCCGCCAGATACATTTCGATGATCAGGGTTGTCAGTTTTTCCTTTGTCAACACCGCAGCAGGTTTCACTTCTCGGCTGGCACAGGCCACAAGCAAACCAACGGTGAACATTGCCAAATACTTTGTCATGTGTTTCATTCCAAATGCCTGACCAACTGCCAAAAATCAAGCCACGAAATTAGGTATAATTATTATTTTTGGGCTTTGTTAACCACACAAATGCTGGGCATGGCCAACAAACCGATGTTGTGATGGCGTTTGGCGGCAGAGCAGACGGAGTGCCCATGCTGACGATAAGTTCAGTTTGCCGCACCCGTGGTGGCAAAGACGAGGGCTGAAACGAATGCCCGCGCAGCCACGGTAAGTGCCTAGCGTAAACCCCGCAGATTGCGTGTGGCAATGAGCCGCGAAAGCGCGTGGGCCTCGCCCGATTGAGCAGCGAGGGCCCTGCATAGTGTGGGCAAAAGCAATTGATGGAAAGAAATGCGAGAGCTTTTAAAGAAATTACGGAAGTACGAGATTCAGATTCGCAAGGCGGTAAACAGCCAGATGCAGGGCGATTTCCGCTCGGTTTTCAAGGGAACAGGGCTGGAGTTTGACGATGTGCGGCCCTACCAATACGGGGATGACATCCGCACCATCGACTGGAATGTTTCGGCCAAGGGGCATGGCACATTCGTGAAAACATTTCGTGAAGAGAAGGAACAAACCATTTTTTTTATTTTGGACGTGAGCGCCTCCCAGGACATCGGATCACCCGGTCGCACAAAAGTGGACGTTGGAAAGGAAATCTGTGGCGTGCTGGCCCTGGCGGGTGCCAAAGAGTCGAGCCAAATAGGGCTGATTGCTTACTCTGACGAGCGCGAGAAGTTCATCAAGCCCAAAAAAGGTATTCAGCAGGCATACGACATCATTTACAATATCTTCAAGCTGATTCCGCAATCAAAAAAAACAAACTTGAAGAAGGCGATCTCATTTGCACTGAACAGCATCAAGCGCAGAAGCGTGATCATCATGATTTCTGATTTCATTGACGAAGATTACTACCACGATCTAAAGTCACTCGCACGCAGACACGACTTGATTATTGTGCAAGTAAGCGATAAACGCGAAACGCAACTGCCAAAACTGGGCATCATACCGGTGGTGGACATGGAGACGAAAAAAACAATCTGGGTCAATACCTCGTTTGGCGGTTTCCGCGAGGCGATTGCCACACATCACACCGACCGTCAAAAGCAGTTGGCAGATTTCAGTCGAAAACATCAAATCAATTTTATTGGGATCAATACAGGTGAAGACTACGTGCCAAAGTTATTGCGGCTGTTTAAAGTGCGGAACCAATCGTTTAAACTGGTGTGAAGGGATGCTGAGGTCTTTGCTTGTTTTCTTTTTGTTAGCGGTTGGCAACGCATGCTTAGCCCAAAAGGACTTAGTAGAAGTACGGGGTCGGTTTTCATCAAATAGCGTAGAACTGGGCAAACCCATTTCATATTATTTTTCGGCACGCTATCCCGAAAAGATGATGGTGCTCTTCCCCGACTCATCGTATCGTTTTGCACCTTTTGAGTTTCAAAAGAAAATACTAACGCCCACACACACCCAAAACGGCATCAGCTACGACAGCGTGGTGTATACTTTTGCCACATTCGAAATTGATTCCATTCAATCATTGCAACTACCGGTGTTTGAGGTGAACCCAGCTGATTGTACTGTTGTTTTATCAGAGAGAAA
>DHLV01000082.1:0-560 GCA_002405445.1 Flammeovirgaceae bacterium UBA4659
CCCGAGTGGAAACAGCTTGACAAACTCGCGCACTTTTTTTGGACATTTCAGGTTTCCGCACTCGTTTTTCGGCTTTTGAGTTGGGGAGGCTGGCAGTCTGCAAAGTGGGCCAGCCTAATCGGTTTTGGTTTGGTTTCTTCGGTAGAAATACCGGATGGCTTCTCTGCCGGGTATGGCGCTTCAATTTTTGATCTGGTAGCAAACGCACTCGGGGCCGGTTGCTTTTTCGTACAAATGCATTTTTTCAAATCAATTCGGTTTTTTGCCAAGTTTTCTTTTCATGCAACACCCTATGCCATTCAGCGGCCAAGTTTATTGGGCGATGGCTTTCTGCAAGAATTATTGAAAGATTATAATGGACAAACATTTTGGTATGCATGGACTCCCGCCATTAAGTTTTGGCCGCGATGGCTGTCGCTAGCAGTTGGGTTGGGCGCAGAGGGAATGATTTACGGGCGCGATGCGGAAAACCTTTCGTACGGTTTCTTACCGTTTCGAAAGATTGTTTTTTCAGTAGACCTCAATTTTGCATCGCTCAAATTTGAGCGACCTTGGTTACA
>DHLV01000082.1:746-7427 GCA_002405445.1 Flammeovirgaceae bacterium UBA4659
TATACTTCTAACTTACTGCAATACAGGAAATTTCAACGTTGACATCTTTTGGCAAACGACTTACTTCAACTGTTTCGCGGGCTGGCGGTTGGGTTTTAAAATGTTCCCCATACACTTCGTTTACTTTTGGGAAGTTGTTCATGTCCTTCAAGAAGATAGTGCTCTTCACCACATGGCTAAAGTCCATCCCGGCCGATTTCAAGATGTCATTGAGATTCGCCATTACCTGCGCAGTCTCGTCTGTGATGTTATTTGTGATCATTTCGCCAGTAGACTTTTGAATGGCGATTTGACCTGAGATGAACAGCATGTTGCCCGCTTTGATGGCTTGGCTGTAAGGGCCGATGGGCTCCGGTGCAGTTGCTGAGTAAATTACTTCTTTGGCCATAGCGAATGGATTGTTAGTTTTGGTTTTCAAATATCAGAAAACTTTGCGACAATGAATGTGCTGGTGATTGGTAATGAAGCGCAGCAAGCCGAGTGTGCGCTGAAGTTTGCAGGTCATGCCATCATGTGGGCAGCCAATCACCCCAAAGCCATCGCTACATTTGGCGAAGCAGATGTTGTGTTTGATTTTGCGATTGCACGCGCACCGGAACAAATCAGTACATACCAAAATCATTCGAAATTAGTTGCATTCTTAGATGTTACCACGCAACCACTTTCTGCCTACACTCGCAGCGTGAATCACCAAGTCATGGCAACGCTATTTGGCTTTTGCGGCTTGCCAACTTTTTTGAATCGGCCATTGCTGGAGTTGACGGTTAGGCAAAACGAAGATCAACCGAAACTAAACGAGGTTTGCCAGGCTTTGGGCACTCATTTTTCAGTAGTAGATGACCGTGTAGGTTTGGTTACCCCGCGTGTCATTGCCATGATCATCAATGAAGCTTATTTTACGGTGCAAGAGGGCACTGCTTCACGCCAAGACATTGATTTGGCAATGAAGTTGGGTACCAACTATCCTTATGGGCCGTTTGAATGGTGTGCAAAAATTGGTGTGAGCAACATATATCATTTGTTAGAGTCTCTTTATGCAGATACAACAGACCAGCGATATAAGATCTGTTCACTGTTGAAAAAAGAATTTCTGGCTACCACCTTCTGACAAACAAATTGAATCAACAGATGCGGCTGATCTTCCCTCTTCTTTTTTTTATTGAGATGTTTTCAGGCTGCAAGGATCAACGAACACCTCATTTTGTTTCTGATGTATATCAACGGAATACCCCGTGGACTTACCCGCCTGCACCGGCAGGAGAGGGATCGTTTTCATTTGCTGTGATCGGAGACCTAAACAGCGGAGAGCGAGCCCACGTTTTGGAGGTAGCAGCAGCACAAATCCAATTATTAAGACCTGATTTTGTGCTAAGCATCGGTGATTTGGTAGAAGGTGGAACAGAAGATACCGTTGAGATGCAAAAGCAGTATAACCATTTTGACGAACGCATGGCCAGGGCAAAGTCTCCAGTATTTCATTTGGGTGGCAACCACGATTTGACTAACCCCGTGATGCGAGGGTTTTGGGAGCACCGCTACGGCAGGCGTTACTACCATTTTGTGTACCGGAATGTTTTGTTTCTAATGCTCGACTCTGAAGATTACCCCGAAGAGCGCATGTGGCAAATCTACCAGGCACGCGCAAAGGCGCTACAATTGATTGATAGTGGCAGGCGGGAGGAAGCAGAGAAGACAGAGTACTTTAAGATGCCCGAACGGGTTACAGGTGAAGTCAGCGAGGCACAATCTGCTTATTTCGAAAAGGCCATTGCCGATAACCCAAACGTGCGTTGGACATTTGTGCTGATGCACAAACCTGTATGGCAACGGCAAGAACCAAAGGGCCTTGGCCGAGTTGAAGCTGCGCTGGGCACCCGCGACTACACCGTACTAAATGGGCACTTGCACAAGTATTCATATCAAAAGCGCAATGGCCATGATTATATTATGGTAGCAACAACCGGTGGAGGGCAAGATCCGAAAAACGACTCCGCTTTCGACCATATCACCTTTGTCACCATGCGAATAGGTGAGCCTTTGATCATGAATTTACGCCTGGACGGTATGCTCGACAAAACAGGCCACGTGCCTTTGGGTGGCGACAGTTTATGTTTTCAGGCATCGCGGTGCAGTGCTGTAGGGCGGCAAACTATCAAGAATTAAACGTGTACATCGCAGACCTGATTTCATCAAGTACGTGCCAAACATCAATCAGACGTTTCAAACACTGGCACATCAAATGATCAAAATGAATTAACTTCGTGTGAGCAACAAACAATGAACCCCCATATTCAAACCATTTGCGCCCATGCTGGCGCTACACCCGATCCGCAAACGGGTGCGGTAAGCAACCCTCTTTATTTCTCGAGCACCTTTCATTACAAGCCTACTGGCGAATATCCCACAGGTGATATTTATAGCAGGGAGTCGAACCCTACACGCACGGCACTGGAAAAAATTTTGGCGCAATTGGAAATGGGCGAAGATGCCGCAGCCTTTGCGAGTGGCAGCGCGGCTGCCAGTGCAGTATTTCAGAGCCTTCGGCCGGGGGATCATTTGATCGTAAACTTCGATGCCTATTCGGGTGTGCGGGCCATGCTGCGAGGCATCTTTATCCCCTGGGGCCTGCAGGTTACCTTTACTGATTTGAGTGAGGCCGCGAATCTGGAAAAAGCAATACAATCCAATACGAAAATGGTGTGGACAGAATCGCCCACCAATCCGCAAATGCGAATAGTTGACCTGCGCTCGCTCATCGAGATCTCAAGGCAACGAAACCTGATGGTTGCCGTTGATAATACTTTTGCTACGCCAGCATTTCAAAATCCGATCACCATGGGTGCAGATATTGTGATGCACAGCACGACAAAATATTTGGGTGGCCACAGCGATTTGACGGGTGGTGCCCTGGTTACAGCAAAAAGGAGTGAACAATGGCAACGCATACGTCATATTCAGCATATACAAGGCGCCATTCCCGCACCGTTCGATTGCTGGCTGCTGATGCGTGGCATCAGGAGTTTTGTGCCTCGTATCACACAACATGTATGCAATGCCAAAGCCATTGCTGCGTTTTTAGCCACCCATCCAAAAGTGGATCGGGTACTTTACCCGGGGCTTTCTACCCACCCGGGCCATGAAGTGGCCAAAAAACAAATGAGTGATTTTGGCGCGATGGTGTCATTTCTTGTGAAAGGTACCAGGCAAGAGGCCATCAACATTACGCAACGCGCAAAGGTATTTGTGAATGCAACCAGCCTGGGAGGCACAGAGAGTTTGATTGAACATCGCAAAGTGGTGGAGGGGCCAGACTCACCCACTCCCGATCATTTGATTCGTTTGAGCGTTGGGATCGAAGACGTGAATGTATTGATAGAGGATTTAAAACAAGCATTGAACTGACATGGTGACGATTGAAGAATTTGAGCGCATTCGCGAATATGTGCTGCGCTTTGTAGAATTTACGCCAGACGACCTGGAGTTGTTTCGCGGCATGCTCTATAAAAAGGAAATCCCCAAAGGAAAATATTTTTTGGAAGCAGGGGACATTTGCAGGCATGTGGCTTTCATCAACAAGGGGCACTTCCGTATCTTTTCCATTGTGGGTGATGAAGAGATCACCTATAATTTCGCCTTTGACGGCAATTTTATCACAGACTACTCCAGCTTTGTAACGCAACAGCCATCCACTGAAACACATCAAGCACTGGACGATGCTGAAATACTGATGCTTGAATACCACACCATGCAAGAAGGTTACAAAGTGCGTCCGATTTTTGAACGGTTTGGCCGACTAATAGCCGAATTCATTATTGTGGGCATTGTGCAACGCAACCGCTCGCTGCTTTTTCTCACGCCCGAAGAGCGTTATTTGGATTTGATGAAAGTTCGCCCCAAGGTGATAGCAAATATTCCGCAACAGTACATTGCAGCCTACCTCGGTATTCAGCCGGAGTCATTAAGCCGAATTCGCAAGCGTTTGGCTGATTCCAAACGGTTATAGTGTTCATTACCGTTCTGCCAGCAGGCACACGGTGTTGCGCACCCAGTGTGTAGAGTCGAGTTGCTCTAACATAAACTTTGCAACTGCCACCCGTTCGATTTTATCAGGTAAACCATTGATGCGCGGGAGGTTGTTGGTGGAATATGCAAAACAACCATTGGCGTGTGTTTGATCTGCCAATGTGCCGGCCATCACTAGTGTGAAGTTTATTTTGCTTTTGTAAAGCAGCAGTTCCTGGTGTGCTTTTGCCTGGAAAGCGCTGCTCAAACCGCTCAAATGTACAATCAGTTTGAGAATCCAATCGCTGTAGGGGTGCGTGCTTCCTGCTCCAAACGAAGACAAACAAATCGTTTTCTTGATCTCGCTTTTTTGAACCGCAGCGATGATGTTTTCGGTACCCTTGGTAATGGCATCTAAGTTTCTGCCATCGCGCCCCAGCGCACTAACGATGGCATCATTACCTTGTACGGCATTGTATACATCCGGAAAATGCGACACATCTCCTTTCAGTATCTCTAAGTTAGCGTTGTCAGCCCATTTGTTGAGTTTATCCGGATTTCTTGCTAGTGCCGTTACGCGCAACCCATGCTTCAGTGCCTGTTCAATAATGTACTGTCCGGTGCGCCCGGTGCCCCCCAACACAAGTATAGATTTTATTGTAGTGGTCATATTGAAAATCGTATGGCGCAAAATTCATGAGCAAGTACTCTTTCACCATTGATATGAGTTAAGATCGGGATGTGCAGCGTATTTCTTAACCCAAATCAACTGGCGGAGGTGCTTTGTGCTTGATTTGGGTTAAGTAATTGAAGATATGAGTTGAACTTAACTCAAATCAATCCTAATGAGATCACAGCGCTTCAATTTTGGCACATCAAATCAAAAAAAATTTTATGAAAACATTAAGTCAACGAAGAAAACAATCAACATTGATCGCGGCCGTTATACTGGCCATGATTATTATGAGCCTGAAGGCTTACAGCCAATCAACGCAAACCATTCGCGGCAGAGTAATGGATGAAGTAAGTAAGACACCGCTGGTGGGCGTTACCTTGCAGGTGCTTGGTGATTTTGAGTCGCCATTGGGGAGCGCCACCGATGCTGACGGATTTTTCAGTATCGCCAATGTGCCCGTGGGCCGGCAAACGCTAAAAGTTAGTTATGTGGGTTACGAAGAGCAAACCATCCCTAACATAGTGGTCACAGCCGGTAAAGAAGTCATCTTAAACCTGTCACTGGTCGAGAGTGTGGCACAACTGAATGAAGTGGTGATCACAGCCAGCACGAAAGATGACAAGACAGCCACCAACAATGATTTAGCAATTGTTAGTGCGCGATCTTTTAATATAGACGACACCAAGCGATATGCAGGTGCATTGGGCGATCCTTCGCGCATGGCGGCAAATTTTGCCGGGGTGATTGGCGGTAACGACTCGCGCAATGATATTGTTGTGAGAGGAAATTCTCCGACAGGTATGTTGTGGCAACTGGAAGGTTTAAACATACCCAACCCTAACCACTTTGGTGCTTTGAACAGTACGGGGGGGCCAGTGAGTATGCTCAACAATAATAACCTTGACAAGTCGGATTTTATGACGAGTGCGTTTCCGGCACAGTATGGCAATGCAATTGCCGGTGCATTTGACATTCGATTGAGAGAGGGTAACAACCAAAAGCTGGAGAAAGTAGCACAAGTTGGCTTCAACGGGTTTGAGTTGGGTATGGAAGGGCCATTTTCAAAAAACAAGAAGAGCTCATTCATCGTCAACTATCGTTACTCTACGCTCGGAGTTTTTCAGGCTTTGGGTATTGAGTTCGGTACAGGGGGCAACACGCCCAACTATCAGGACCTGAACTATAAGCTGACCTTCCCTACGAAGAACAACGGTAAGTTTACAGTGTTTGGTATTTTGGGTAACAGTTCCATCGATTTGCTCGGCAGCAAAATTGAAAAAAGTGAATTGCGCAAGCCCAACAACACCGATTTATATGGAGACGAGAATCGAGATTCATATCCGCGCTACGGAACCACAATAAATGGGTTGAGTTTTGAAAAGAACTTGTCTAAAAAAACGTTTGCCAAGTTCACACTCGGCTATAGCACCACACGCGAAAAATTCACCTCCGATTCACTTACCAGAAATGCTGACTTGGATGTTTTGAGTAGATTCAGGCGAGCGGAAGCAAGGTTCGATACCGACAAAGCCTCGTTTGTATTTTTTACACGCACGAAGTTCAATTCCAAAAATTCGCTTACGTCCGGGGTATATATTGATTACAACACCTTCAGTCTTTACAGCCGCGATGCATTTGCGAACGTAAACAAAGACAGCGTGCGTGTGAATATCAGTGACAACAACACACTAAGCCAGGCCTACACACAATGGAAGCATCGTTTTTCTACTAAGTTTTCATTTTCTGCTGGGTTGCACGCACAGCATTACTCACTCAATAATCAGGCAGTGGTAGAGCCCAGAGGAAATGTCACCTACCAAATAACGGGCAACAAATCGTTGAGCTTAGGCTACGGCCTGCACCACCAAACGCCTTCCGTGTACACCTCCTACGCGCAAACCAAAACACCCACGGGCGTTATCTACTCTAACAAAGACCTGGATTTCATCGCGAGCAATCATTATGTGCTCACCTATGACTGGAATTTGTCTGAGACGCTGCGG
>DHLV01000082.1:7699-8017 GCA_002405445.1 Flammeovirgaceae bacterium UBA4659
GAATCTGGTAAACAAAGGCACTGGAACCAACTATGGTGTTGAGTTAACCCTCGAACGCTTTTTTAGCAAAGGATATTATTTCTTGTTCACCACTTCGATTTTTGATTCCAAATACAAGGGAAGCGATAAAATCGAACGCAATACTGCGTACAATACACAATACGTGGTGAATGCCTTGGGTGGAAAAGAGTTTAGAGTTGGTAGGAACAGAAACTTCTTGAGCTTGAATTTAAAAGTCACATCAATTGGCGGCCGCTACCTTACCCCGCTCAACTTTGCCGCTTCGCAGGTGCGAGGCCAGGCAGTCTATAACGAAAA
>DHLV01000237.1:0-2119 GCA_002405445.1 Flammeovirgaceae bacterium UBA4659
GATGCCATCATTGAAGCAGGTTGGGCACGAGTGCGGTAGTCGTTTTTTAAACGAAAAATATCCCTTTTATCAAAATCGCCCGATTACCGGTGAGTTTTTTTGCATTTTTGCGGGCTTGATTTGATTCGAATCCGTGAAGAAATCCATGCTCGCCTTTTTTCTGTGCTGCCCCACAATGGCATTGAGTCAATTGCCGGGATTGCATATTAAAAAAACCACCGAGCGCATCACCGTTAATGCCGAAATGAACGAACAAGTGTGGAAAGAGGCCGAGGTCGCCACCAGGTTCAAACAGTTCTTCCCGTTCGATTCTTCTTACGCCAAAGCGCAAACAGAAGTGCGGATGGCGTATGACGACCACCACATCTATCTTTTTGCCATCATGTATAACCTGGGGCCGCGCAAATACGTAACCCCATCACTCAGACGCGATTTCAGAGGCGAGGCCAACGACTCTTTTGTGGTGCAGTTTGATACTTTCAAAGACAACACCAACTCGTTTCAGTTTGGCACCAACCCGTTTGGCGTGCAACGCGAAGGCCTGGTAGCCAATGGCGGAAGCACCAACCAATCCGATTTATCTTTGAATTGGGACAACAAGTGGTATTCGGAAGCCAAGATGCTGGAAGACCGATGGGTATGTGAGTTTGCTATTCCGTTCAAATCCCTTCGGTATAAGCACGGGCTGTCTACCTGGAACATCAACTTCTATCGCATCGACAGCCAAAATGCAGAGCGCTCCACGTGGGCACCTATTCCTCGTAATTTTCCACTCATCTCACTGGCATTTACCCGCTTGTTGTATTGGGACCAGCCACTCGACAAGCCAGGTGCAAACGTGTCGATTATACCTTATTTAGGTGCGCGCAGCAGCCGTAACTTTGAAAAAGGCGAAGCGGCCAGCAGTGCGTACGCCTACGGTGGCGATGCTAAAATTGCCATCGGGCCGGCATTAAATTTAGACCTCACGGTAAACCCGGACTTTTCGCAGGTTGAAGTCGATCAGCAAGTGACCAACCTCGATCGATTCGAGATCTTTTTTCCTGAGCGCAGACAGTTTTTTTTAGAAAATGCAGATTTGTTTTCTGATTTTGGGGGAGAGGGCATGCGGCCATTTTTCTCGAGGCGTATAGGCGTTACACGCGATCAGACCACAGGCCAAAACATTGAAAATACGATTTATGGGGGCGCACGCCTGAGCGGGAAAATCACCAACAACCTAAGGGTTGGATTACTCACCATGCAGGGGGGCGAAGACAGACCCAACAAACTGCCCTCTACCAACTACACCGTGGCAACATTTCAACGCAAGGTGTTTGCACGATCGAACATCGGCATGATTTTTATTAACAAGCAGGCAATTCAAGATAGCATCGGTGGCGACTTCGTAGCCAGCCCGCGGCAATTCAATCGTGTTATTGGCCTTGATTACAACCTGGCCAGCAAAGACAACCGCTGGAATGGTAAGTTCTACTACCATCGCTCTTTTGATCAAAATCGATCTGACTCCACTTTCGCAAGCTCTGTTCGACTTGCCTACAATACCCTTCGATGGGATATCAGCGGCACAGCCATGAACATAGGCGCCAACTACAATCCGGAGGTTGGCTTTGCGCGAAGGAGGGACTATTTGCGCCTGGCTCCCACTATTTGGTACAACTTTTATCCCAAATCACGCCTGGTCAACAGCCACGGCCCCGGTTTTGACTTTGATGTGATTGGAAACAAGAAATACGGCATCACCGACTACGACTACAATTTTATGTACCGTATACGATTTCAAAACACAGCACAGTTTAACATCCGGTTACGACAAGAATACGTGTATCTCTTTTCCAGTTTTGACCCCACCAACACAGGAAGCGAAAAGCTTTTGCAAGGTTCGGATTATGTCAATAATGTGATCGTTGCAAACTTTACGTCTGATGCGCGAAAGCGGTTGTTCTTTGATGCCTCCACACGTTCTGGCGAGTATTTTAATGGCCACCGGATTAACTTAACGGGCACACTTAACTACCGCGCACAACCTTACGCAGTGTTCTCGCTCAATTTCAGTTACAATAAAATCAATCTGCCCGCCCCCTACCGCAGCGCAGATTTGATTTTGATCGGTCCAAGG
>DHLV01000237.1:2391-17318 GCA_002405445.1 Flammeovirgaceae bacterium UBA4659
GAACATCCAATACAACAGTTGGCAACCCAAATTGAGGGCAATTGTGGTGAAATTCACCTACTGGCTGAATTTATAGCCTTTGATTTTCAAGTGGTTACAATTTTTTAAATACATGTTTAAACATATATTTAATCTCTTCCCTTATCATTGCATCAAAAATCAATTAACCTCATGAAAAAAGTAACATTTCTATTGGCAATGGTGGTAGCTGCGGCTGCCTCGGCCCAAACTAACTGGACGTTGGACAAGAGTCATTCAAGCGTAGGCTTTAGCGTGGCACACATGGTGATATCAGAAACCACCGGTGTATTCAAGGATTTCGATGTGAAGGTAAGTTCAACTGCTGATGACTTCAATGGAGCAACTGTGGAATTCGTAGCAAAGACAGCATCTGTGTTTACAGACAGCGAAAAACGAGATGGACACCTGCGTTCGGATGACTTCTTTAATGCAGAGAAATTCCCGGAATTGAAATTCAAAGGAACGCTTACCAAGCAAGGCAATAAGTATTTTTTGAAAGGCGATTTAACCATTCGCGATGTTACCAAAGCGGTAAACTTCGAGGTTGCGTTTGGCGGAAAAATCAAAGCCTTTGGTGGCGAAAAGGCCGGCTTCAAGTTAACCGGAAAAGTAAACCGGCAGGAGTATGGTCTCAAATTTAACAAGGCGCTTGAAGGTGGTGGCCTGGTGGTAGGTGACGAGGTTGAGTTCACCTGCAAAATTGAATTGAACAAAGCAGCGTAATGGACAATTCCGGATTCATCCATAGCTCTTCGGAGCTATGGATTTGTTTTTATGAAGATCGAAGAAGAAATCAAGCAAACCACGTTTAGAAGTGCCCACCAAAAAGCGGTGATCAACCTGCTGTTTACCGCCAGCTGGCTACTGGATAGGAATGCAGCGTTCTTCAAAGAATTTGGCGTCACCAACCAGCAATTCAATATCCTTCGTATTCTGAGGGGGCAGCACCCAAAAAAAATATCCGGAGCCGAAATAAAAGTGAGGATGATCGATAAAAACTCAGACATATCGCGTTTGTTAGATCGCCTGTTGGCAAAAAATTTAATTGAAAAAACACAGTGCCCAAACGATAAACGTGCCGCTGACGTGATGATTTCGACAGCAGGCTTGTCGTTACTCGACCAGATCGACAAAAAAATGGACGCAACGGATGTTGACAAACTGCAGCTCACAGCCGATGAGGCCGAGCATCTCAGTCTCCTGCTCGACAAAATCCGCGGTTAGATTATTATACTTTTTCCAGTTCTTCTTGCACAAAATCCATCAACTCTTTGATGTACCCTTTACTGAAGTCAAATTTCACGTTTGCCGCGGCATAAATTTCTGGGATCGATTTGAGATACCCCAACCGCAACGCCTGCATGTAGCCGTCTAGTCCTCTTTGCTTATTCTTTTTGAAATTTCGCCACACCGCAATAGCACCCAGCTGCGCCATACCGTACTCGATGTAATAAAATGGCACTTCGTATAAGTGTAACTGTTTTTGCCACAAGTAATCTTTGGTTACCTCAAGACCTCTCCAGTCGGTAACCGTGTCAGCAAATTCATCGAAGATCCGGTTCCAGTTTTCTTTCCGCTGGGCAGATGAATGCGCAGGGTTTTCATAAATCCAATGTTGAAATTTATCAATGGTGGCCACCCATGGCAGCGTTTCAACTATGTCCTCTAGCTGCTCGCGCCTGGCTCGCTTCAATTCATCTTGGTTGGTAAAGAAAATATGCCATTGGTCCATTGAAATCAGCTCCATTGACATGGAAGCCAATTCAGCAACTTCCATTGGGGGCGACTTAAAGTCATTAAGTTCAAGATCTTTGGTGAGGAAGTTGTGCACTGCATGGCCGCCTTCATGCATCATGGTGGTCATGTCGCGCATAGTAGATGTGGCATTCATAAAAATAAACGGCACACTTGTTTCGGCCAAAGGATAATTGTAGCCACCCGGTGCTTTACCTTTCCTTGATTCCAGATCTAAATGCCCCATCTGATTCATCACTGACAAACAATTGCCTAGGAAGGGATCCAAGTTTTGAAAACACCGGATCGATTTATCGCTCAGGTCTTTGCCATCGGTGAAGGCTTTCAGTGCTTCGCGGCCCTCCGCATCTACGGCTTTGTCCCACGGGCGCAGCGCATCTAACTTCAGTTTTTCTTTGCGCTCTTTTGATAGTTGATTCAAAATGGGCACCACTTCGCTTGCAATTGCCGTGTGGAAATCAAAACAATCTTTGGGCGTATAATCGAAACGGCCATACGCCTTAAACATGTAATCGCGGAAGTTTGAGAACCCGGCATTACTCGCAACTTGGTGGCGCAAACCAACCAACTTCGTGAACAAGTCGTCAAGTCGGTCTTTGTCTTGCAGTCGCCTTGCTGAAATTTTTTGGTACACTTCTTCGCGCCTGGCGCGGTCGGTTGACTGTAAAATCACACTCGCTTGTTGCAAGGTCAATTCCTGGCCGTTTACTTCCACCGTCATTGCACCTGAAACAGCTGCGTATTGTTGTGTTTCGGTGGTGATCTCCGTCATCAGTGGAATATTCTCCTCGCGAAAGAGTTCTACCTCCTTTTTTAAGTTACGGATCATGATATTGTACCCGGCTTCAGATTCGAGCTCACGCAAGAACGGGCAATCCAACACCTTTTTGTTGAGTTGATCAGCGTAAGGCGCAATCTCCGGCTGTATCTGCTGAACAAACTCTTGGTAGCTATTGGTGTATTCTTGTTTGTCGGTATAGCATGTCATACGAATGTAACGCCAGCCGCTCTCCTCACTGATGACCGATTCCAACTCGCTGCGGTGCCGCAGCCACTCTTTGAGTTCGCTTGTTGAGTGGATTGCACGCCCCAGCAGTTTTTCGAAATAGGGTTTCAATTCGCCCCAGGTGGTGACCTTAAACTCCTCTGGTAAAAAAGTGCGTCTCGGGCGTTGGGGTATCTCAATGGCTTGACTCATGTTTCGTATATTTAAAGGCGAAAGATAACAGCCGGCACGCAGTCAGACACAGGCCTGCGGTAATAATCTCATCTAAAGTTTTACGCGTATGAATAAAATGGTTTTTTGTTTCTGTTTCATCCTATTCTTTGCCTGTGAGCAAAGGCACAAAGTAGTATCTCTTCAGATTGGAATTGAGCGTCTATTGCCCCAGTTGGACAGTTTAATGGACAAGGAAATAGCCGTTTCAGTTCTAGCCACCGGCTATGATTGGTCAGAAGGACCGTTGTGGCTTGAGGGTGAGCAGAAACTGCTCTTCTCGGACGTACCCGCCAACACCGTTTACCAATGGACGGAAGAAAAGGGCGCATCTGTTTACTTACGTCCCAGTGGTTACACGGGCGTAACCCCGCGGACTGGGGAGCCCGGCTCCAACGGGCTGGCCCTTGATGATGACGGTGGTCTGTTGCTCTGCCAGCATGGCGACAGGCGTGTGGCCCGCATGACCACCTCAACCACTAAACCCACACCAAACTTCACCACCGTAGCCGCCAGTTATGAAGGCAAAAAATTCAACAGCCCTAATGATTTGATTTTCTACAACAACAACATATTTTTCACAGACCCACCCTACGGGCTAGAAAAACAATCAGACGACCCCGCCAGGGAGCTCTCGTTCCAGGGTATATTTCGGGTTACTTCGGGTGGCCGGGTTAAATTGCTGATCGATTCGCTCACGCGCCCCAATGGTATTGCCTTCTCGCCCGATCATCGAAAAATGTACGTTGCCAATTCTGATTACGATAAGGCCCTGTGGTATGAATATACCTTGGATGACTCATTACAAATCGTGTCTGGAAAAATATTGTATGACGCCACCGCAGCCGCTCACTCAGAAAAAGGTTTGCCCGATGGGCTGAAAGTTGACCAACAGGGCAACATTTTTGCAACCGGCCCTGGTGGCATCTGGATTTTTGATGGCAAAGGCCAATTGCTGGGCAAGGTTAAATTGCAAGAGGCATCTTCTAATTGCGCATTGACCGCTGATGGAAAAACACTCTTCGTTACCAATGACATGAATATATTGCGAATACAACTGAGAATGTAAATGACCTTGGTGGAAATTATGGGCTGGGCCGGCTCGCTATTGGTCATTGGTGCATACGCGCTGAATAGCTACCGGAGAATTCATTCCTCATCTGCCACTTTTCAAATCATGAATCTGGTGGGCGGTGTACTGTTGATCGTCAACTCCGTTTACAAGCAGGCTTATCCATTCACTTTCATTAATTCAGTTTGGGTCATCATCGCAGTAACTTCTCTGATAAAATACCGAAAATAATACCATGGCAAAAAAGATTTTGGTAAGCCTGATGTACGCAGCGGCATTAGCTCTCAATGCCTGTATGCCATCGCCCACCGACCGAGCCGCAACAGAAGTGGATCATGTATTCAAAAATGCTTTGAAGGATGCAGAACCCGGTGGTGCTGTCATCATCATGAAGGGTGAGAGAGTGGTGTTCGCAAAAGGTTACGGACAGGCCGACTTACATTCAAAAGAATCCATTACCACAAAAACACTTTTCAACACGGGCTCAATCTCAAAAACATTCATTTGCAACGTTATTCTGCAACTGGCAGATGAAGGTAAACTTTCGTTGACGGATAGCCTCTCCAAATACTTTCCAGACTTCAAGAACCCGGGCATCGCCAACGCTGTGAAACTTCATCACCTGCTCACGCACACCTCCGGTTTGCCCGACAACCGATGGGATTTGTTATCTAAAGAGTTTCTGTTGACCGCCAAAGACGAAGAGAACTTTGCACCCCTAAAACAAAACGATTCGCTACTCTTTGAGCCCGGCTCGCGGTATGACTACTCCAATCCGGCTTTCAATGCGCTGGCATTGATCATCGAAAAAGTTGAGGGCCGAAAATGGCAGCAAGTGTTGGCTGACAGGATATTCAAACCGGCCGGCATGCGCGCCAGTGTAATCACCGATGGCGCATTTCCCGAAAAAGGTGTTGCCCATGCCTATGTGAAAACAGACAGCACCTGGCGAGAACTCGATTATGGCGAGGAGCCCACGTTTGCTGCCTCCGGAAATGGCGGTGTGTGGAGTTCGGCAGAAGAATTGGCACAATATGAAATTGCACTGCGCAAAGCCGTGTTCATGAAAAAGGAAACCATCGCCCGGTCGCGCACAATCACTACGTACGAAAACTGGAAATCTGCTAAGCCCCCGTTTATTGGGTTGAGTTGGTTTCTTTCTCAACCCGGTGATTCACTAAAAGTGGTATCGCACACCGGTTCGCAAGGTGGTTTTACCAGCGATTTTGTAAGCCTGCCTGAAAAGGAAATCGTGTATGTATTGTTGTGCAACAGGCCGCAGCCAATTATGCAATTGCGCGCCAGCGTTTTAGCAATTTTGAAAGAAAACCACTGGTTGGAATAACACATGCGCTCACATTGAAAACAAATGAAAAACCAATATCAATCATGAATAAATTCGCAGCAGTCGTGTTGATGTCAGCAATTGTTGCCAGCACCCACGCACAGGATCTCAACAAAAAAGTAAAAGAATTTGACGCCTATGTGGAAAATGCGCGCAAAGAGTGGCAGGTGCCCGGGATGGCGGTAGCAGTGGTAAAAGATGGTAAGGTAATTTTCAAAAAAGGTTTTGGAGTCCGGCAGGTAGGCACCAACCAGGCTGTAGATACGCAAACGATTTTTGCCTGTGCCTCCACCACCAAAGCGATGACAGCCGTGTGTATGGGAATGCTCGTAGACGAAGGTAAGGTGAACTGGAATGATGCCGTCACCAGGCACCTTCCTGACTTCAAGTTACACGATCCGTTTGTGACGCGTGAACTAAAAATCCGCGACCTGTTTATCCACAACAGTGGCGTGGGCAATGCCGATTTCCTGTGGGGAGTAATGGATATTCCACCGGCTGAAATCTTGCGCAAAATGGAGCAAGTAAAACCCACTTATTCCCTTCGCTCGGGTTTTGTCTATCAAAATATCTTTTATCTGGTGGCCGGACAAGTCATTCAAAAAGTTTCAGGCCAGCCTTGGGAGGAGTTTATTACCCAAAGGATTTTCAAGCCCCTAAACATGACCCGAACCGTCCCGTTGCTGAAGCTGGTGACTGACGGTAACCATAGCCTACCACATTATTTCTACGACAATGCCATTCGTGCCATTACGCCCAGCACAGCAGAAAATGTAGGCCCTGCCGGGAGCGTTAACTCAACTATTGATGACATGAGTGTGTGGATGCAGTGCATGCTCGACAGCAGTAAGTACGATGGTGGGCGTTTGTTGACACCGAACACGTGGGCTGAGATGTTTAAGCCGCAAACGTTGGTGCCTGCGTCTCAGTTTTACCCTACCATGCAATTGATAAACCCGCAATGGACCAGCTACGGCCTCGGCTGGTTTCAGCACGATTACAAAGGGAAGAAAGTCAACTTACATACCGGCAGTTTGGCGGGAGAAGTAGCCATTCATGCGCAGCTACCAGATGCAAAATTAGGCGTCTATTTTTTTGGCAATCTGGACCATGCCGAAGTGCGCCACGCCTTGGTCTACAAAACATTTGACCTATTTGCATTAGGAGGGAGCCGAGATTGGAACAAAGAATTTTTGAGGTTGTATGGCAACAGCAAGGCAAATGGTGAGAAAGCAGAAAGAGATTTCGAAGCAAAACGCGTGGCCGATACAAGGCCATCGTTGCCACTCACAGCTTATGAAGGAAAGTATGTTGATCCACTCTATGGCGAAGCCGAAGTAAAAATTGAGAATGGAAGTTTGAAAATTACCACCAACAACTACTTAACGGCCACCGTGCAACACTGGCATTTCGATACCTTCCGTGGCGATTATGAAAAAGGTTGGTATGGAAAAGCACTTGCACAATTTTTCCTGAACGCAAATGGGGAAATCAGCAAGTTGGATTTTGAGGGAATGGAGTTTTCAAGAAAAAAGCAATAGTTTCCAAAAAGGGAACTAATTCCTATATTTGTAAAAGCAATGAAACGTGTTCTTGCAAAAAGCACTCTTCGAGAATTTTGGGAAAAGCATAGAGACTCTGAGCAATATCTTAAAACTTGGTATAAAACCGCAATGGAGTCTGAATGGCGCTCGCCTCGTGACGTGAAGAAGACGTATGCAAGCGCAAGTTTTTTAATTGATAATCGCGTTGTGTTTAACATTAAGGGGAACCACTATAGATTAGTCGTGAAGTTCAATTATGAAAGAAGTTGGGCGTTTATTCGATTTATTGGAACACACGCCAGTTATGACAAAATAAATGCGTCTAAAATATGATCGTAAAACCTATTAAGACAAAGAAAGAATATGAGCTTGCTCTCAAGCGACTTGAAAGAGTTTTTGATGCATCTCCCACAACACCTGCGGGAGACGAAGCTGAGCTATTGGCAATGGTTATTGATGCCTACGAACAAGAAAAATTCCCAATCGATGCGCCAGATCCAATTGAAGCAATTAAGATAAGAATGGAAGAAATGGGGTTGAGACAAATAGACCTTGTAGGAATAATTGGTGAAAAAGGAAAAGTATCCGAAGTTCTTCGAAGGAAAAGGAAGCTAAATCTTGCAATGATTCGTAGAATAAATCAGCGACTTCAAATCCCGCCCTCCGTGTTAATTCAAGAATATAAACTTTCCGCGTAGTTACCCAATCTCAATCACTACATCATCGGTCATTGGATGGCCAACGCACGTAAGCACATAACCTTCGGCACGCTCGCTCTTGGATAGACCTTCTTCTTCATCTAACTTCACTTGGCCGGACAATGCCTTTCCGCGGCAAGCGGTGCACAAACCACTTTGGCAGGAGTAAGGCAAGTCAATACCCTGATCGAGGGCTGTTTCTAAAATTGTTTTGTTGTGCGGTACGGCAATCACATGCTCTTGACCATCGTAGCGGATGGTGACGTCACGCGTCTTTTTTTCAGCAGCAGGTTGATCATCTTTCCTCGGCTTATCAAGCACCCCCGCCACAAAACTTTCTTTGAAAATTTTTTCTCTGGGTATTTGATGCTCCGCCAGTAAAGTCTCAACATTCTTCATCATGCCCTCGGGGCCGCACATCAGATACGTAGTTTTTTCCAGCCCACAACCCGGAATTCGTTCAAAAAGTTTGGTGAGCATCTCTTTATTCAAAAGCCCGGAGAGCCCCTGCCAATTCATGGGCGCATTGTCAAGAATATGAATCACATGCAGTCGGCCCTCGTATTGGGTTTGCAACACTTCAAACTGATTTTTGAAAATAATGCTGTCGATATCACGGTTGCAGTAAATCAGTGAGCAAATGCTGTCGGGCTCTTGAGTCAACAAACTCTTGATGATTGACATCATGGGGGTGATACCTGAGCCGCCCGCGAACATGATCAGGTGTCGCTTATTGCCGCTGGAATATTCGGTGGTGAATTGCCCCATGGGCTCCATTACCTTTAACGTATCGCCCACCTTCAAATGGTCAGGCAGCCAATTAGACATCAAACCCTTTTCTACTCTTTTCACGCTAACAGCCAAATCTGTATCCACAAATGGCGAACTGCAAAGAGAGTAGGCCCTGCGTACCTCTTTGCCCGCCACCGGCACAATCAGGGTCAAAAACTGGCCCGATTTATAGCTGATCTTTTTGCTAGGCTGCTCAAAAACGATGGAAATAGCATCTTTGGTTTCCTGGATGATGTTCTTCACTTTCAGATCGTGGTAATGTGATCCTGTGTCGTCCGTTCCTGCCTTTGCCGCAGGCTGGGTTTGATCTTTTTTCTTAAACAAGCCAAATGCCATAATTGAAGTTTTTATCAATAACAAATAAGGCCGCAAATGTACTTAAAATAGGAGACAGAATTTTTAATGCTGTGTACAACAAAAATCCTCGCCCCCGTGCAGCGGGTGTCGCGCAAGCGGTGCACGAAAAGTGCAGAATAGTAACACCATTGCAAACCGAATGGGTCACAATGGCTTTCGCAATCACGCGAAGGAGAAATGGCTACAGATTCAACCAATATGTGAATTTAAGTACCAACGCCTGGTCGTTGGCACGGTCATCGGCAGGCAGTCGGTTATTGACGTGGTTGTATACCAAAAAAATATCAGAAGCCGGGCGAAAGCGCCACTGCAGCCTTGCATTAAAGTTGACTGACTCAAACCGGGTGTTGCACTGCCACACACCGGTGAAAAACACTTTCGATGACAACGTTAAGTCGAGGCGCGGGCGCAGCAGCAGAAACTCTGCACTGCCGTAAGGTGCGCCCAGGTTCAACTCGTTGTAGTTAACGGTAAGTGCCAAACTTCCATACGGCTGGTAACGGTAATTGATGGTGCCACCGGCTGTCAATCGGGTGCCCGAATAAAACTGCCCACCACTTGCCTGTGCAAAAAAGTTGAAGACTTTACGCGTGTTGGAGCCATAGTTGACCTCAAACTCGGTCCACTCAAACGCTTTGCCTGCCCGGTAGGCGCTTCCGCCATGGGGAAACAGCGGATTAAATTCTTCGGGCAGCAACTGGAAGATATGTGTGGCCGATGCAGACAAGAAAGACGTGTTCAAAAAATTAAAAACATAATCGATCGAATAGGTTCTGTCGGTGAGCGTTCCACCCGGTGTAATGGTATAATTGATTTCAGCGCCCGGGCCCATCACTGCTATGGGAGAATTTTTAGGATAGAACCTTCCCTCTGTTCTAAAAAAGCTGGTGACGTAACCGGGATACACTGCCAGGGCTGGCACGTACCCAACTTCTGCATTGTAGTTTTTGCCCACGGCATTGTTACCAACAAAAGCATTGAAGTAGCGCGTGTTGTACCCGATAAATCCACCGGCAGAGAAATTATTGTTGGTGGTAAAGTCATCAAATGAATGGTGGTAGTAGATGTCGCCATTCCAACGGTTACTTTTGGTGATCAGGTTAAAATCAAAACCGACCACACGGTTGTATAAATTGAGTCGTTTGGTGGTGTCTGTGCCAACGATCACATCGCGCACCAATCCGGGGGCATACTTATTTGCCTTGTCATAACTGCCCAAACCCAACGACTGCTTGTCTACAATAAAAAAATCGATATTTGAACGCGAGAATACTTGCTTCTGCACGATGGCCATAGAATACATTTGGCTGGGCAGGCCGATCGATGCCTTTTCAGCCGTGCGCATGTTCAATATTCCTATGCGCCAGTCTTTACCAATCTTACCACTGATGCGGGCGCCATATTGAATGGGCACCTGCCGGGCTGAACCTGTGGAATCCAGAACCAACCCGATTCTGCGTGAGAAAAAAGGTCGTGTATCGGGAAACCCGGGTGTGGAAAACAGATCGCTGTTCTCTAAGAAAAATTGCCTGCGTTCAGGAAACTGAAACTCAAACCGAGTAAGATTGATCACTTGCTGATCCACCTCAACGTTTGAAAAGTCAGGGTTGAGGGTGAGATCAAGATTGAGTGACGGGCTCAATGCCACTTTGCCATCGAGCCCCACATTTCCGGTGGCTGATATGGGCTTTCCATTTTCCAAATCCTGCTGGCTCACGCCTGCCAGGTAGGGTATCAACGCGACATTCGCGCCTGCATGCGGTGGCTTTTTATCAAACACCACCTTTCCCGAATAGGCGAACGAAGCCGGAATAAACTGGATAGGCGTAGCAATCCAACTGCTCACCTGGTTGTGCTTCAAATCCTGCCGCACAAACGTAACGTTCCATTCGCTGGTATTGTGGTTGTAGCGAAACGACTTGAGCGGGATGGCCAGTTCGGCAACCCACTTGTCGGGGTAACGATGCACTTCAGAGTACCACTTGTTGTCCCAGCTTTCATTGAAAGATCCATCGTCTTGCCCGCCACCGGAAATTATGCCCTCGTGCTGCACACCAAACGGGGTGATGGAAAAATAAAAACCGTTCGTATAATCATTGTACGAGTCGAGGTAAATACCAATGTTGTCGTTGAGTTCCCAATCAAAATCCCTGCGCAGCGATTGCATGATATTGGGCTTGCTGTCGTCATAGCAAACAAACGAGACATAGAAAAAATGGTCGTCATAAGCGAGCCTTGCTTCAGACTGGAAGGTGGGACGCATCGAATCGACCGGAAAGTTGAGGTAGAAATTTCTGGCCACATCTGCCTTTTGCCAGGTGGGCTCCGTGAGCTGTCCGTCTACGGTAATGGCTTCGGATGCACGTGCAATGTTCAGGGCCAGGCCGGGCATGTTTTTTTGGGCACCGGCTGTCGAGGAAACCAAAAGGAAAACAAAAATAACAGCCCACCTCATAAAAAAAGTCTGCAAAGATATCAAAACCGATACATTAACGGTGAATGATAAAAATTGTTTGAGTGTTAACATCTTGTTAAAGCGGGTGAATCCAAAACATGCAGCATCTTTACGTTCAACTCGTATTGTGATTAATTGAATGGCAAAGCATCAAAATCGGTACAATGCAGAAAAGCATCACCATCGTCACCTTGCTCATGATTACAGTACTTTTGATCATCGGTGGATTATATTTCAGAGAAAACCCTGAAAGCCTTGACATCAATGCGCCCGTCATGAAAGAATCAGCAACCACTCCTGCCAAATACAATTCCGGATTTGTCGAATCAAATATGACTGGTAAGGTTTTTTTATTGAGTAGTTACCTTGACGAAAACCATTGCAGTGTGACTGCCCGGTGCAATTGCAGTGGAACGGATTTATTTCTTATTCGATGAACGTCAGTTTGCGATGGTATCACGATGCCTTTACAACGACAAATACTTTTTAGGCGTCTATCAAATCAGGAGCGACAGTTTGAAATGTGAATTTGATCAAAGGGTGATTGGCGAGATAATTGATGCGCGTACGGATGCAACGAAGTACAAAATGGAAGAATTTGTAATTCAGCAAATGGCCTTCATCACCAGGTGGTGTCAAAAGAGACCCATTCTTCAGAACCGAGCGCAGCGATATGCAAAACGGAACTCGGTATGACTCACTGACAGCAACCAAAATGACAGCGGCAATGATGGCAAACCCTGCATGGGCGTTTACTTTCCGCTGAAGATCACGTACATTTTAACTATCTTCGCACCTTAATAACCCGCATGTGAAAAGCTCGCTCACTGCCCTCTCCCCCATCGATGGTCGCTATCATGCACAAACTGAAAGCCTGCGCCCCTACTTTTCTGAGTTTGGATTAATCCGCTACCGCGTAATGGTAGAAGTGGAATACTTCATTGCACTGACCGAAATACCTTTGCCGGAGTTAAAGGGTTTTCCTGCTTCTCAATTTGAGGCGCTGCGCTCCCTATACAAAAACTTCGAAGCGGCAGACGCAGAAAAGATCAAGGAAATTGAAAGAACCACCAATCATGACGTCAAAGCAGTAGAATATTTTCTCAAAGATGCCTTTGATATACTTGGGCTTGCTATCTATAAGGAATTCATCCACTTTGGGCTTACCTCCCAAGATATCAACAACACCGCTACCCCCCTGCTGCTGAAGGACTTTATCGAACAACAATTCCTTCCGTTAGTCAATGTGCTGCTGCAGCGGCTCAGCCGGCAAGCCATTGAGTGGAATGATGTGCCCATGCTGGCGCGCACCCATGGGCAACCGGCATCACCCACGCGCGTGGGCAAAGAGTTGGAAGTTTTCTGCGTCCGCATCAGCAACCAACTTGCTTTGTTGAAGACCATCCCGTACGCTGCCAAGCTGGGTGGGGCCACCGGCAATTTCAATGCGCACCACGTGGCATACCCACACATTCGATGGAGAGATTTTGCCGATCATTTTGTGAATCAAAAGCTCGGGTTGGTACGCAGCCACCCCACCACACAAATTGAGCACTACGACCAACTGGCCGCATTGTTTGATAACTTGAAGCGCATCAACACAATACTGATCGACTACAGCCGAGATGTATGGCAATATGTGGCCATGAACTATTTCAAGCAAAAAATAAAAGAAGGCGAAGTTGGGTCCAGCGCGATGCCGCACAAAGTAAACCCTATTGATTTTGAAAATGCCGAAGGGAATCTAGGCATTGCCAACGCGTTGTTCGAGCACCTCTCCGCAAAGCTTCCCATCTCGCGCTTGCAGCGCGATTTAACGGACTCAACCGTATTGCGAAATATTGGCGTTCCGCTCGCACACACAACTATCGCCCTCAAGTCACTTGAAAAGGGAATAGGCAAACTTGAATTGAACCGAGCAGCGATTGATGCTGATTTAGAAAGCAATTGGGCCGTGGTGGCGGAAGCGATTCAAACTGTATTGCGAAAAGAAGGATACCCAAATCCTTATGAAGCGCTGAAAATGCTCACGAGAAAAAATGAGACGATCACACAAAGCAGCATTCATCTATTCATAGAAACACTCGATGTTTCTGATGCACTAAAATTAGAATTAAAAAAAATCAGTCCTTTTAATTACACAGGCATCAGTTAGGATCAGGTGTATACAACAATTGCTTTGATGCGAAGTCATACAACGTTAGCCTTCGCAGATTGAAGTAAGAAGTCCAGAAAGAGCGTAGCGCTTCCACATAACTTCTTCGCGCATTGTCTTTTTCGGTGAGGGCAATATTCAAATTGGTGATATCAATCTTGCCAATCAAATACCGATTCTGAGCGACATTGTATCGCTCGCGAGCCACTTCATCAGACTTCTTCGTGATTTCAATTTGTAAACGCAACAAATCAAACTGGCGCACTTGGGTAATAATCTCTTGGTCGGCATTTACCTCGTCTTGCGCGATGGTGTAATCATTTAGTTTCTTATTGGCCAGTGCCGTTTGCATGGTAGCCTTGTTTCGTCCCCAATTAAAAATAGGAACATTAAAGCTTACATTAAATTGTTGTTGCTGAGAGGGTCGGTTGTACAGGTCATTGAACATCAGGGCTGTGTTATTCAACCCAAACGAAGCTGACAGCGAAGCATCGTTTAAGCGACTGCCTTTCGCCCGGGCAACATCGCGCTCGGCTTCAATGCGCCTTCGCTCAAAAGCAATGTAGGCTGCGCGGTTTCGTCTCGCATAATTTAATGCATCCTCAAGACCTAGTTCAAATGTGGGTATTTCCTCAGGGAGCGTTAACTCAAATGGCTCATCGTCTTTGAAACCAAGAAATGTGCGCAGCATTAAACTGTTATTTTGTATGTTGATGCGCGCCTGCGCCACATCCTGTTTTGACTTCAATAACTGCAATTCAACTTGCAAGAGTTTGTCCTGTGAAGTAGTGCCGATATTATAACGGCCTTGCTCAATCTTGAAAATGGTATCGTTATTGGCTAAGTTAAATGTGGCAATTTGTTCATCGATTTGAGCCCTTATCACTTGGAAATACATATCGGCAGCCGTCTGTGCAATAAATTCCATCTGCTCTACAAACTCCCGCTTTGACTCTTCAAAACGTAACGGCTCGGTTCTTCGATCCCATTTAAATGGATTAAACGCGTACAAGGGTTGGTTCAAGCTGACAAAAAACAAATTGCTATTCCACGCAGATGAGTTTCGCGCAATGTCATTGAAAAAGTTGAAGCTGGTGTTGGCCGATATAGTGCCGCCCGTCCAGCGCAAAGGCTGTATGAGCCCAACATTGGTAAGCGAGTTCGTTTGATTGATGGGTTGGAAAAGCCTTGTTCCATCGGGTTGAATAACCTGGGTAAAACCCTGACCGTAGCTCGGTGCGTTGCCAGAGACGGTTAGTTGGGGATTGAACCGTGCCCGAAAAGTTCGATATTGCCAATAGCGTGTAAGTTTCGAAGTTTCTGTCCGTTTAGAGGCAGGTGATTGAGCCAACGCGCGAGCAATTACTTCTTCTAGGTTAAGTTTATGTTGAGCAAACAACGCAAACGGCATCGCGAACAACGCCAGTAAAATCAACATCTTATTCATATCGTAACGAGGCAATAGGATCTTGTTCGGCAGCTTTGCGCGCGGGGGCAATTCCAAAAATTAAACCCAC
>DHLV01000030.1:0-203 GCA_002405445.1 Flammeovirgaceae bacterium UBA4659
CATAACTGAAACTTGTTGTGACATGGCATCTGACGCGAGAAGGGAAAGAATTGCTATCACACTAACAATTCGAGCCAATCTGGTCAAATAGCAGAGTGAGCGCTGAGTGTGGTTTTTTGTTTGATTTTCCATAAGACGTTATTCACAGTTTAGGTTCCTTTTGGTAATTAGATTTTGCCCCGTTTAATGTCTGTATCTGGGGG
>DHLV01000030.1:358-4312 GCA_002405445.1 Flammeovirgaceae bacterium UBA4659
GTATAATATTTATTGACTGAGTATGCTTTTTTCTCTTCCTATTGCTCCCGTTTGAAAGCCGAGGCTTTTGCACTTCTTTAGTCGGCCTTTAGCCGAATTACAACCCCTCGCCTTTTAGGCGAGGGTAGTTTAGTTGGCGATCGCAAACTCCTGAAAAGTGTTTGTTTCCGCCTATTCATCTTCGGATTTTCGGCTTGCTCCGTTTGTTCCTAAATAAATCTGCATGGTCAATACCGATAGCAACCTGTCAGGCAAAACCCCCATACCTCAGAATACACTCCTTGCCTTTTTGGTGTGACGAATATATAACCTGTTCACGTTGCCTCCAACAAATATTTTATCCCTCAAGTGTCTTCTCTCGCAGAGGGCGTTCGGTTTTGGTTTATCACATCTCCACACCAGATTGCTACCTGCGCGGTACGATGTTGAACAGGTGAGAGATGTGCCTTTCGGTAAAGCCCAACCTCCTACAAATATTTCACGGCTGCACAACCGGCCGCTTGTCAACACCAATAAGTAAGTAACAGCCCGGCACTTGCGTGCTGTACAGCAGCGAAGACGCACAGTATTTCTTGCCTCGTTTGGGTGCAGGTAAGGCCCAGTCATACTGTAGCGTCAGCCAGCGCACAATCCACATCGTTGGTGCTATGGGCTGTTACAATCTTTTAACACGAGCAAATCAGGTAGCGATTGCATGACGCTTTATATTCGATGATTCTCTTGCTGCGTCAGTATTGCTCTGGTTTACATCGTACATCATGGCAATTGTTGTTTTGTTCTTAAATTTATTGCTGCCCGTATCAATGCCTGAAAGAAGGCACGCCTCATGTGCGGTGATGCTAGTTGCTTTCAACGATGGATATTTTTTTGATGTTTTCCTTTAGAATTTTCACGGGTTTGCCATCATGTGTTCGTAGTTGCATCACCATGTTATCTTGGGTTACTATCAACCCCCGGTAGGTGTTGTTGAGCGTCTGTACCTCGTAGTGGGTAGGGTCAGCAATGCCAGTGGCAACGGGCGCACGCTGAAAACGGCATACGGATTTTAAAAAGGTATTCATGTTGTTAGAGATGAGTGGATTTAGATTTGTTGGATGCCGGCTTAGATGAATGCGGAAGCGCCAAGTCAGAATTCTCCAGTGTCACTTGCAAGTGCCTGAAAAATGCATGCCGTGCGCGGGGTATTTGCCGCATATCGTTGCATACTTTTTTGATGGCCGTTTCCACCATATTTTTGCGCCATTGTGGAAATGCGCCTTGCATTTTCTCCACGAGCCACTGGCGCTCTGCCGGCTCGTGGCATGCCACAAAGTCGCGCTGAAAAGATTGTCGGTGGAGTTCGATGATATGGCTCCAGCTCACGTCCTTGTTCCACTCAATATTTTCCTTGTGTTTCACTGCGTTGTATGGTCAGATCGCTTCAAACGGTTATTCCGTATGCTTCTTTGATGGTCGCCTCTACGTAGGCGGCAGTGGCCAAGGCAAATCCTTTGTTACCCCAGCCGGTACCCCAACTGTTTCTGAAGATGAAGTGATCTTTCGCATACCCAACAATTGAGATGGCATGTCCGCTGTCGGGCGATGCCTTGCCGTACGCTTCCAGTTTTCCGTCTCGGCCGATGTTGTCCCAGGCGGTGTCGCAGTGGAGTGTGGCAATGATTGGCCCCTGGCCGGCAATCCAGTTTCTGAAATTGGCTAACTTATTGTTGCCCATCAGGTTGTAGTAGCTGGCAATTTTGAGCCGGGCTGCCCGGACGTAAAACACCCGTTCGTCTAACTTTGAAAGGGTGCCATTCAATGGCAGCACCGATTCCTCCACCGAACCGAATTTGCGGGCAATGTCAAGAGCTGCTTTGATGCTGGTGCCGGCATCTTCTAAAAAAGTAGTGGCAGTAGAAGTAAACTCATCTACCTCTTTGGAGGCCATCCACTGGAAGCGTACCGACAAGCGTGTGGCGGAGTTGATTTTCCTTGCTTTCACGAAATGCCACCGCAGCACCGAGTCGGCTGACGCCCATCCCACACATGATCCGGTGCTTCCCTGGTCTCCGATTTTCCACCACGATTCCCGCAGGTCTTTAGAAACAGGTAGCCTGCGCACCAGTTTTGTCCGGTAGGCGGCTGCGGCATGTTCATAGAGCCAGTCCTTTTCTTTGTTTTTTGACGGAACACAGTTGAAGATCCTTTTTGTTCTTTTTCGGGTTGCCATGGGTTTGATGTTTTTATGTGACAGCGCGATGCCACCTGCACCTGCCATACCAACTTCCTTTTTCGATTACCGGTTAAAATTGAGTGTATCCTGTCAAACGGGCATACGGGTATTTTCCCCCGTATACCCCCGAAAAATACCCGTATCACCTTTGGTTAGGATTAATGATCTTTGACCATCCGTGAGTGCTAAGTAAACACTAAACCCCCTCTGTTATGGCAAAGAGAATTGCTTCGGTAAAAGCATTTGAGTTCGTATTTGATGCGAAAGACCTGGAAGAAATTCTGGATCGCGGGCCCGATAAAGTCACGTTCACCGTGTCCATTCAAACTGAGGTCACAAAAGACAATCGAAAGGTAGGAGCCCTGCGCATCAACGCACAAGGAAGTTTCAAAGGCAAACCCACCGTTTCAACCAGGCGATCTAGCGGAGCACGTGACTGCCCAATACCTCCGTGTGTTAACAACTGATGCAGTATTTACTCATGTATTTTGCTATGCAAACAGACTGCGCGTATTCACCAAAATGACGAGACTGTGTCAGAGATTTTATCATTTCATTTGGAAACCGTTGCGTACTTTGTTTGCGCAACTTTTGTTCTGCTTCATGTGTCCCGCAGCCGCCAGGTCAAATACACGGTTCTATTTGTTTATTATTCTATTTCTACGCTGTTGATTGCCCGGGCAAACCTATACCGCGAGGTTAACAACATTGAGATTTACAATATTCTCAACCTGATCACATTCGTCTTTCTGGGCATTTATTACTACCTGACCATTACTGCGGCACGCAAGAGAAAATGGATCATCGCATTGACTTTGGCCGGATGTGCCTACTTTGCCCTCACCCGGATTCTGCTGTTTAACTCCGTTCCCTTATTTGACAGCACCGGGCAAGTGCTGTTGTCAATTGCTGTGCTTGTGATGGTTTCCTTCTTTCTGCAACAGTTGTGGTCAAACGTTAACGAAGAACCACTTTCCATGAACTTCGATTTTTGGTTTTCAGCTGCCCAACTGATGTATTACCTAGCTGCATTTTTCATATTTCTCACCTATCGTTACCTTACCAAAAAAGTGATTGACGGCAACTATCTGTATGAAGACCGAAAACTTTTGACAGACCTTTGGGCAGTTCATAATGTTATCTTATTTTTAAGTTCACAAATTATTGCGGCAAGCACATTATGGATTCGTTATCGGAGCAGGTCGGTATCATCTTAGTTGCTTGCGTGTTCTTTCTTGCCGTTGCCGTAGGTATTGTAGCGCTGTTTCTATTTTACCAAAAACGGCAACTCCAATTCATACACGAAAAAAAAGAGCTCAACAATCGCTTTCAACGCGAGCTGCTGCATACCAAAATGGAGGTGCAAGAAGAGGCACTTGCCCATGTGGGCCGCGAGTTGCATGACAACATCGGGCAGTTGTTGAGCAGCTCAAAGCTGCTGGTGTCTGTAGCTGAAACCTCTGCTGAACCACGTGAAACACTATCTGTGGTAAGCCGCGCACTGAGCGACACCATCGGCCAGGTGCGCGCCCTCAGCAAATCATTAAATACCGATTGGCTTGAGAAATTCGACTTGCTTACGCATTTGCGCACAGAGATTGGCCGCTTGAATAACCGCAACTTCTTTTCCATTGAACTTCAGCACCCCGAAGAACTGGCGCTCTCGCGCGACCAGCAAATCATGCTTTTCCGCATGGTACAAGAATGCCTGCAAAATGCCCAGGGAAATCGCTTTTAAGAAA
>DHLV01000191.1:0-205 GCA_002405445.1 Flammeovirgaceae bacterium UBA4659
TAGTCGTGCGGCACCACGGGCGTGGCGCCCACTTGGTTGGCGCTGGCATCGATGGGGTCCCACATCATGTCCAGCAATTTATGATTTTTGTCGAACACGATGATGTTCACAAAGGCCTTTACCGTGCCGCTGCCGCCATTGCCGCCCGCCACCAGGCCGCCCCACGTGTTCAGCGCGGCACTGGGCGTGCCCGTTTCCCCGCCCG
>DHLV01000191.1:449-1960 GCA_002405445.1 Flammeovirgaceae bacterium UBA4659
GCCTCTATCTTCACCTTGTCGCCCGCGTAGATGCGGTAGGTTTTCGCCAGCCCCACGCGGCCGTTCGCACCGCCATTGAGCAACTGTGAAGTGGTGCCGCCCGCGGTGCGGTTGAAGAGCGCGAACGCGCTGCGGTTCGCATAGTTTTGGAAGTTGGCGTTGGTGGCCGCCTCAAAGTTGGCCGTGGCACTTTGTGCAGCCGGTGGCGCACCGGAGAACAGCACCCGCGTGTTGCCCTGGTGGTCGGCTATCGCGTATTGGTATTCGAAGTTGGCCCCGTTTTTCACCACCCTTCCCTCGGGCGAGGAGAAGAAGCTCAAGTTGTTGTTCTCGTACACAAACCCGCCCACATAGTCGGTGGTGACGGTGAGCGCCAGTGGCGAGCCCGTCCATACCTGCATTTTTGTTTTGTTGCCCGCGGCATCGTAAAAATAATCCAGCCTTCTATTGTTGTTGAAAGTGATCTGGCGAGGCTTGCCCAGCACGTTATACGTGGTACCGGTGATGCCTTTGTTCTGGTCGGTGTTTAAATCGCCAGCGGTGGTGTAGGTGGATTCGGTGGCCACGTTTACCGTGTTCTTAAAATCGTTTACGCCCGTTGTTGTGGCAATGGCATCTTCCACCTTGGTGAGGCGGTTGAGGTTGCTGGACTGTTTGTTCTTTTCTTGGGCAGCGGCCGGGTCCCGATTAAACGAGGGCTCTCGCAAAGCGGAGCTATCCGTTCCAAGTCCTCGCGCCCCGCGCATGCCTTTGCCGCTGTGGGCTTTCCACTTCTATCCCTGCTGCTCATGTTCACCTTAGCCATTTGTCAAAGTTAAACTTTCTCCTCTCCACCAAAAATAGATTTTCAAACAAGCCTCCAACATTTCTTTGCTCTTGCTGAAGCAGATGGTCTTCCGCGACAACCTTTTCAAATGCGTTCTTATGCTCAAGTTCTTCCGCTCGATGTGGTTGATGTTGTACTTTGCCTTGTGGTGCAATTCTTCTGGCACAATGCTTTTGTAAAGCTCGTAGCCATCGGTGTGCACTTTCTTTGCTTCCGAAAGCAGAACCGTATCCACCACTTTGCACAATGTCTTCAGGTTGCGCTTGCCGACTTTGAAGTCGATGACCTCTTTCGTATCGCGCCTCAAGGCGTACACCACCCAATACAACCTGCCCTTGTTGCCGATGTAAGTCCTCATCTCGTCCACTTCGTACTCCTTGCCTTGCATGATGGGGAACGGCCTTGCGATTTTCTTGGCAATGGATTTCGTCTTATTGATTACTGTTGTGGTGGAGATTTCCAAAATCCGCGCAATACTGCGAACACCGCAGCTTTCGTTGGTCAGCACACAAATCGATTTTGCTGTTCCGTGGCCACAAGCTTTATAAACATAACTGTGCTGGAAATTCTTTTTGCACGGCTTGCAATAGTAACGCTGCGAGTTGTTTTTGCTCCAGCCATTTTTCACCACCACGCCTTTGCATACTTTACATTCCATCTTGGCCATCATATTTTCTGGTACACT
>DHLV01000191.1:2237-3534 GCA_002405445.1 Flammeovirgaceae bacterium UBA4659
GCCATCATATTTTCTGGTACACTACCTCGTCCAGCTCTTTTCACTGCCTTGATGCCATCACTACTAGATGCATTTTTGATTTATTTAGTACTACAAGTAAAATATCTCTAGGATCTTCATTATCATTTTCAAGGAAATAAGACCCCTCATCTTTTTCACCAACAAAATCGAAAATTAAATTGTCTATAACATCATCATTTTTAAACGGCAAACTCCTAATGTTTTCTTTTTTCTTTAACTGTTGTGAAATGTCGCTATATAATGATTCATCAATCAAGTACCTATAAATTAGGTAGCCATCTCCATTCGGCATAAACTCACTTGCAGAGTCAAGCAAAACAATTGAATTAGGTACCAAAATACCCGCAACTTCTTTCGTGCTTAGTGTCTGTTCCTTTTTCGTTCGGGTTGTTTGCCCACACCGAAAGAATAGCGAAAGGATAGCAAAATATAGAATCGTTTTCATTTAGTCTCTTGATCTTAATATTTCAATTGGAACAACCCCATACCCCATTCTAAATGGTAGGGCATTTGAAAGTCTACTAGCTTCTCTCACCATTCGGGTTTTTACCTCTGCATCTAGTGACCTTGCACCTTTTTTTGCATCAAAATTGTAATAATCGTAAAACCCAATTACTGTGTCATTTGTGTCAAATATAAATGTTGCACGACCTAACACGTTTTTATACTCTTCCGATTTGTAAAAGTCAATTGTCTTAGCATAAACAATTGCATTATTTCCAAGGGTATATTTTTTTCCTTTCCTGCTCAGGCCCTTTGAATCAATATCCATCGCAGCAGACCAAATGCTTAAAAACCTATCTTGTGAAATTACCACATCCCCTTTTCCCAGCCAGTAGTTTTCAAACATGTCTTTGCTAAATTCTGAACCTGCCCTATCCCTAATCTTATTCCCTATATATCCCAAATCTGGCCTCTCTTCTTGAAAATCACAATTCCTACACGCCAACAAAGTACTGTAGTCTTGATTTTGCAGTTCTTGCCCAGCTTCATACATAGCAATGGCCATGCCTCTGGCATCATTTCGATATCTCCCGTAGTTTGTGTTTGCCCACGAGCCATGATAATCGTTGTAGGCGACACCTGCGGTAAACGCCTCATCTTGGCTGCCAAACAAAAACCCGCTGCCGTTGCTCCAATGGCCGCCATTGGCACTGCGCATGGCCGATGAAAGGAATGAGCTGATTGAGCCACCCCCTCCAAACCCGCTCAACCCTTGGCCATACCCCATTGCCGCCCCATAAAACGCCAATGCATCGGCATTGCCCTCGCGCCA
>DHLV01000191.1:3678-6537 GCA_002405445.1 Flammeovirgaceae bacterium UBA4659
CGTGGGGTCTATGCGGTCGTCATAGGTGTACATGATGTAGTAGGGCGAGGTGGTGGCGCTGGCGTTAACCGTTTGGTAGGGGTCCGCACCGTTCACATCCACCACTTGGTTGGGCTGGCTAAAAGAGTAATTATAAGGGCTCAATGAAGAATATTTATCCGCCATCGGGTCCACACCGTTCATCCTGCCCAGCACAGGGTCGTAGTGCCTGTATTCCAAATCATAAAAATTGCTCGTGCTGTTCAGCTCCGTGCCACCGTTGCCGAGGAAGTTGTTCTTCACCGCATTCACCCGCGTCCAACTGTTCTGTGTGGTGTTTTGGAAAGGGTAGTACTCATTGTACTGCACCACAGGGCTGGGGGTGTAGGTCATGGCCACATCGTCAAAATACACATCTACCAAAGTGGCCTTCACCGTGCCGGTACTTGCCACTGCCTAGCGAACTTCATTTGATCAGCTCTTGATCCAGGATAAATTTCACTCCAGCGCTGCAATTCCAACTTTTCATGAGATATACTGCCCGAAAAAAATTGCCTTAATCTTAAAAGGATTGGTATTTCTCCCGAATAAGGAAAATTGGGGGAATAGTCATTGTGGTTTCCCATCGGTCTCTTACTGAAACTGTAATTTATCAAAATAAAACTTATCTCGGAGTCGTTTACTTTGACATCTTCCAGCTTTGCTTTGTAATAAACAGGTGTTCCATCTTTTTGAAATTCCGTTCCGTAAAACAACGTATCAACAAAAGAAGAGTCGCTACTCAATTTGATAAAATTGCTGTGCTTTGCATTGATTTTGTGCCTATACAAAACCACCTCATGTTTGTTATTGGACGTGTATATCCCTAACATGAAAAAAAAACACATAAAGATCAGGCTATTGTTGACAATCATTTTGTTAGTATTTTTTGTTTGGGATGACGTAAATAAAGAGTTGTATGTTGTATCGACCCCACATTACGGGGTTTGTGAAAACAAGTTGTTGGTCAGGCGACCAACAACAGCGACTAAAAATGACTTTTTGACCAACGACAACTAAGGCAGTGCTAAATGCTGTGCGTAATAAGTTGATAACGCGAGTATTTGTGTGTATAAACCAAAATCGAGACTATCAAAAAAAATATGAAAGAGTGCTTGCTTAATCCATAGAAATCGAAACGGGTAACTCTGCGAAGACAAAATCATTTACCGAAAACATACTTATTAAATTCCATCTCAATCTTATCCTGAGAAACTTTCTTTTCAAAACAGAGATATTTATAGATTCTATCAGAAGCCTGAACAGCAAGCCATGCATTAATTTCCTGATGTTCCATGAACGCATTGTATTGTTCATTTGTCAAAACTGCCTTTAGTTGATGACTGATGTTATAGCCAAAAAACGGGATGCCCGCACCGTTAAAAGGCATTAGATATTTCTTGTCTAACGCTTTCGATACCTGCATTCGAATCAACTCAACCTGAGGATGGGTAGTCTTTGAGACATTTTGAATCTCGTCAAGCAGCAAACTCATGACTTGTGTCGTATCATCTGGGAAGGCAATTGAATACCTTGCATAGTCGTGACGCAAGAATTCCCTCGCATCTTCAGGGGTCTTGATTGTCTCTTTAAGGGCAATTTGCGTCTGTTGTAATTTCATGTTCTCTAAAAACTTCTTAATCGTACCATTTTGTTGGATGATGATGTCCTCGGAATTGGTTACCAGCCGCATCTCCCTATCGAGGAAGTTGATATTCTCCTTATTGAAAAAGGCTACCACACGGTTTGTGTCTAAATCAGAAAAGGAAATTATGAAAGGATTTTTTGAGTATCTCTTGTTAACGAAATCAATCATTTTCTCCTCCCATAATTCTGACTTATTAAACGGCCCAAATGAATAACTTAACACTCTAAAAGAGTTCATCGATCCAATTACGTCACCACCAGAATTTTTAAAGATGCAATAACTTGACAACGAATCAATTTTCAACGCCTGAACAATATCGATTTTGTCATTGCGCGAAAACGTCTTTGGACTAACGTAGCACACTGGTATTGTTATAACTGTCGAATTCCGCAATCGCTTAAGATCATTTTGTTTTGCAATCTTTTCAAGCGCTTCATTTTCAAACTTTACCTTAAACATTAGAATATCTTTCTCACCAATAACAATTGCGGAAGCAGCGAATAGCAAAGAAGATATTATGACTAATGGGTAAACAATGAAATTCAACTTATTGTCAATCATAAGAATTTTTATTTGTTCCCTGTAAGTGGTATTTGGTAAAGGCTGAATTTGGAAGCTGGTGCTATTTGTGTATTGCCAAGTAGAGGATCCATATAAATTAGATCGCCTGATGGATTGTACCCTATGACCATGACGTTATGCCCTGTTATCTCAGAGGCTGAAACATTCGCAATGAAAGCCGTCATCACAGGATTTCCAGCATCGATGGATACTTTAAATGAGTTAAACGAGGCAGTCTTAAAGAAGTCATTAACAAATGGAGATATATCTTTAACATCCACTCCATTCATTAGGACCATGCCTCCGTACTTCTTTAGGTAATGCAATACGAATTCTCCCTCATTTTTCTTTCCACCGAATTCATGATTCGCATACTCCATGATGGAGGTTACGCATGTATTCCTATTGATTTGCTTATCCATCGTCATTGTGGCGTTAGATTTCCAAAATACATCTCCTCCCTGCGTCAGCTCAAACATCCAAGCAGCAGCAGAGGTACTCGCAATCAAATTCATCATCGGCTTGGATCGGACGGAAGGAGTAGGCATCGGTGTCTGCTGCCTGAACAATTCCATCTTCACGCCCATCTGTAGGTCTGGGCTATTGGCATAAACCCAACGGTTGTACTCAGC
>DHLV01000188.1 GCA_002405445.1 Flammeovirgaceae bacterium UBA4659
GGTATCTCCGTTTTTAGAAGATAACCCGACCGACAAAACCGAAGCCGATATCCGCGAAGCGGTGATGATGATTTTCACAAAGTTCCCCTACCGCGCAAAGCCCTCAACACCAGAAAAACCGAATTAACCCCGCTGTTATGCTCGGCACTTTAAACCCCGACCAAGTTGACAAACTGCTGGAGAGTCAAATCATCGGCAGAATCGGTTGTCAGGCCGGCAACAAAATCGTTGTGGTGCCTATTACGTACGTGTACAAAGACGGTTTCATATACGGTCACTCACGCGAAGGCGAGAAGATTGCGGCCATGCGCAAAAACCCACATGTGTGCTTTGAGGTAGATACGCTCACCAACCTTACCAACTGGAAAAGCGTGATGCTTTGGGGCGACTATGAGGAAATGAAAAGTGAAGACGATAAGGCGCACACCCTCGGTATTCTAAAAGACAGGATCATGCCTTTGCTGGCAAGCGAAACCATGAGGCCTGCCGAGCGCCTGCCAAGCCCGCACCCGCACAACGCTGGGGTAAAAGCCATCGCCTTTAGAATACGAATACAAGAAAAAACCGGGCGCTACGAAAGCACCGGTTAATCAACAGCACCTCCTAAAAACCAACCAATATGAAACGCATTCTTGTTCCTTGTGATTTTTCAGAACCCAGCCATGAGGCATTTACGTTCGCTTGTGATCTTGCCCGGCTGCATGGTGGCGTGGTAGACGTGATGTATGCCTATGCAATGCCCGTTTTTTATGATGGCGAGTTCGGCATGCAACCGTACCTATATGACCCGGCCCTGATCAAACAGATTGAATCGGAAGCAAAGCAACGATTTGACAAGATGTGCAAGCAAACCACAAAACCGCTTCCACCGGTAAGTTTTTCTGTGATGAACGGCACCGTGAGCCAGTGTGTGCATGATGCCGTTACTCAAAAGAAATCAGACCTTGTGGTGATGGGTACGCACGGTGCCAGCGGTATTCGTGAATACTTCATTGGATCGAACACCGAAAAAGTAGTCAGGATATCGCCCGTGCCGGTGATATCGTTAAAGAAGGCGGTAGACGTGGGCTCCATCAAAAATATTGTGCTGCCCACCTCCTTGCATTTAGATCAGAGTGCATTCATCAAACAAGTAAAGACCTACCAGCAGTTGTTCAAAGGCACGCTGCAATTGCTGTATGTGAACACTCCCGCATATTTCCGTACAGATGCTCAAACTTCACTTGCACTTGATAGGTTTGTGAAGCACTACAATTTACAAGATTATACCCTTAACATCCGGAACGATATTGACGAGCAGCAGGGTATTCTCAGCTTTGCCGAGCAGATCAAAGCAGACATGATTATGATGGCGACCCACGGACGGAGAGGTTTAGCTCACTTATTTGTTGGCAGTATTGCCGAAGATGTAGTGAATCATCTGGTCTGCCCCATCTGGACATGCACCCTTGACCATCCGTAACCACGCGCTGTTTGCTTGCAGAGGCGACAATCAAAAATACAAATGACCCATGAGACGCTGGAAAAAAGCAGTTCTGATCACACTTCTGATTGCCTTGGCGCTTGTCTTTATTTCGTTAAGCTGGTACAAGTACAAGTTCTCCATGGATGTGGCAACACCCTTTGAAGTAAACGTGCCCGTAAGCCCGCACCGGCTGCTGATCGCTACGCAGGGCAGCACTTTTAAAAATGCGGTGGTAAAGAGCTTGGTCGATCACTTCGGAAAAGAGCCGGTTTATATCAAAGTCATTGATATCGGTGACCTTGACAAAACAGATGTGCACGAGTGGAACGCCATCGTAATTTTGCACACATGGGAGAACTGGAGGCCTCCGCAAGCTATCCTTGATTTTTTTGCCACGAAGCCGCCCCTGGGTAAGGTAGTGGTGCTCACCACTTCCGGTAAAGGAAGCTACAAGATGAAAGGTGTAGATGCCATCACGTCTGCATCGATGGTAGAAGAAGTGCCGATCAAAACAGATGCGATCATCAACAGAGTCGAGCACCTGTTTGATGATGATTCAATTGCCAAATAGCAGAAATATGAAACTGCTGGCACCTACTGATTTTTCTGACGCATCGACCAGCGCGGTGCGGTACGCACTCGAACTGGCCAAAAGGCGCAAAGGCAGCCTGACGCTGCTCACGGTGATCGGCTATGTGGGAGACAATGCACTTTCTCATTGGCGGCATCTTGGCAAGTCGGAAACACAGGCTGCCAATCGGGCGGCCGAGCAGTTGATCGCTGATTTAGACGGTGGCGCAGTGGCCATTTCACACAAAGCGGTTTCGGGCCACCCCATCGCACGTGAAGTGTGTAAATTTTCAACACGTGAAAAAATGGACTTGGTCGTGATGGGCACACATGGTGCTTCATTGCGCCAGTGGATCGGAAGCAATACGGAAGACGTCATCGCTGAATCTGATATACCTGTAATGGCAATACCTGCAGGCTATGCTTTTTGCGGCATTCGAAAAATTGTATATGCAACTGACAAAGAACACCTGCGCCACGAGGTAACGAAGATGGCAAATTTCGCCAACCTGTTTGATGCTGAGCTGCTGGTGTTGCATATCTCGCCTACAGACTCAAAGCAGCAACTGAGCAAGGTACTGGAACCAGAATTAGTGAACCTTACCGAATGCTCCGGATTATCATACCACGAAGTCAAAAGCGATGACGTTGACACTGCCATTTGGGAATTTGCAAAAAGCAATGGGGCAGACGTGCTGGCCATTTTTGCTCATGAGGCCAACGTGTTGCAAAAAGTGCTGCGCAAAAGCAACACAAGAACACTTACCGCAAGCATTGAAATGCCAATGATCGTATTCAAACTATAAACCGGGCGAGCTCAAATATCCCGAGCGAGCGGGATTGAAATTTCAAACATACTACCTTTTCCTATGTCGGACTGGAATCCGATTTCGCCACCCAGCATTTCCACATACTTTTTCACGATGTTCAAACCCAGCCCGGTACCTTCAACACCACCAACGTTGCTGGCGCGAAAGAAATTGCTGAAAAGGTGTTTTTGCTCTTTTGCGGGTATCCCGATGCCCTGGTCGCACACCGTTATAACAATATGTTTATCCTTCGGTTCCATAGAAAAACGTATCGGCTTGCTTTCAGGCGAGTATTTGATGGCGTTGGAAAGGAGATTGAGTAAAATGTTGCGCAGAATTTTTCGGTCAGAATTGATGATGCCAGCTTCGTGGAGGTCACCTTCCAA